>JAYVEJ010000276.1:0-1912 GCA_043748885.1 Luteolibacter sp.
GAGATCGTCGCCGACACCCTATCCCGCGCCCCCATCGCCGCCGTGAACTGGACGGCGGGTGAAATCACCTCCATCAATGCCGAGGCCGTGCTGCCAACAAAACCCGTCTAACCGCGCTGCGGCCAAATGACATGGGAGGCTGAGCACACGCCCGGAGCGATCCGCGACCGGCTGGCTACCTTGGCGACGCCGTACTCGGCGGGTTGGAGGGTGAAACCGAGGGCGGAGGAGGTGAGTGGATGAGTCGCGGTCACTCACCAAGGAGCGGCGGACTCCGATCCGCCGAGCCAATGGTGAGTCGATGAGTTGAGCGAAAGCGCTGTGCCATAAGCCACCCATTTGCTTGGCGATTCGGAGATCGCCACTCCTTGGGCCAGTGTCCTCGGCGCGGGATTCTCGCAGATCACATTTCCTGAAGAAAATCCCTGCCAGCCGCGCCATTCACTCGGGCGGGCCACAAAAAAGGCTCCCACTTGCGAGGGAGCCTTTTAGCTGGAGCTGGATGCGCGAGGCAGGGCGGCTGAAGGTCTTAGGACGCCCTCTCCTCCTGCTTGAGGAAGAGCGGGTGTCACAAGATGCGCTTCAGATTCGGAACTGCCAGAGTGCTTCCACCTCACGGTCGCGCCATGCGGGACGGCGGGACATCGGATCTTGTAACGTCCGGATCGCCTTGCGGCCACCCGTCGTGAGAAAGCTCTCGCAGTCGATGGTGACGATATCGAGGCCCATGTAATAGGTGCCTTGGAGGGTCACCACGGACTCCTCACCCCACGCTTCTGCGAGGTGTTGCTTGAGCAGGAGAGCTTCCTTTCTCCCTAAAAACAGGAAGGCAGGAGTTTCTCCGTGGGCGCACTTGGAGCGGATCAGGTCCGACACGGCTTCGCCGTCCCAGGCGTCCTCGAAGGACAGCTCGGACGGCACCATAGAAATGTCGGGATAGGGTGTGCGGTATTCGGTGATGTTCATTTGGGTGGTGTTTGGATGTCGTGGGACACCCTGAATCATCGCTCGGTCGCAGGCAAACAGTGACCCGTGACTTTTTCGCTACAATCCGGCTGCAACCCCGCCGCTAATGAACGGTTTTTCCCGGATTGCGGGGATTGTCTTTGCTTTCAGCGGGGGATTTTGCCATTCCCCGCCGCGAGAGGTAGTTCACTATTCCGTAGTATGGGATCGATCACGGCGCTTCTTTGACCGCGAATGGCTCACGAAAAACTCCAGATCATCCGCTCCACTTGGAAGCGTTTGCGGTCCGTCCTGCGGATGTTCGTGAAATCGGAACAAGGGCCGAAGGGGGTCACCTTCGCGGCGATGTTAGTCCTGCTGATGGTCGGCATTAACGGCCTGAATGTCATCAACAGCTACGTCGGGCGGGATTTCATGTCGGCCATCGAGAACCGCAACATGGGCGTTTTCAGGCAGCAGGCGCTGTTGTACGTGGGCGTTTTCCTGGCCTCCACGGTGGTGTTAGTTTTCTATCGGTTCACGGAAGAACGCTTGGCAATTTTGTGGCGCGAGCAATTGACGCGGAAACTCACCGACGCCTATTTGAACGACCGCACCTATTACCGCTTGGATTCCGCCACCGGCGTCGCGAACCCAGACCAGCGGATCTCAGAAGATGTCCGTGCCTTCACCACCACCACGCTTTCGTTCACCTTGCTGATCGTCAACGGCACTCTGACGGCGATCTCATTTTCCGGCGTCCTCTGGAGCATCAGTCCATTTCTCTTCTTTGTGGCGGTGGCCTATGCGGTGTGCGGCTCGGTGCTGACCATCCTGCTTGGCAAGCCGCTGATCCGGCTCAACTACAACCAACTCGACATGGAGGCGAACTTCCGCTCGGACCTCATCCATGTCCGGGAAAACTCCGAGTCCATCGCCCTCGCCCACCGTGAAGGGCGCTTCAAGG
>JAYVEJ010000277.1:0-1910 GCA_043748885.1 Luteolibacter sp.
CCGAATCAGGCGCTGTGGGCGGCAGAGAAGCTGCCATTCCGCGCGATGTTTTTCCACCCGGGATACTTATTCCGCGAGCCAGTGACGCTCAACGAATTCACCAGCACCCACCAGCAGAAGATCCGGCTGGCGGAAGCATTTTTCAACTATGGGCCGCTGATCAATAAGCACGGCGACTTGCCGGCGGACGGCGGCTTCGCGGGATTCCGGCTGCACACGCCGCTGAATAACCCGGAGTACTTCGACGAACTCGCCGTCTTCCAAGGCGCGAGCTACTGGCGGGCGCTGGGAAAAAACCAACGCTACGGCATTTCCTCACGCGGCATCGCGGTGGATACCGGGGTCGAAGGAGTGACCGAAGAATTCCCAAATTTCCGCGAGTTCTGGCTGCGCAAGCCACAGCCGACTGACACCCAGGCGGTGATCTATGCGCTGCTAGATGGGCCGTCGTATTCGGGTGCCTATCAGTTTAAGGTCAATCCCGGAAACACCACCATCGTCGAGGTCAAGGCCGTGCTATTCGTCCGCCGCGCGGTGCAGCGGTTAGGGATCGCGCCGATGTCGAGCATGTTCTGGTTTGGCGAAAACTCGCGGCGGCGCTTCGATGACTTCCGCCCCGAGGTCCATGACTCGGACGGCCTCGCGATCCGCACCGGCACGGGCGAGCGACTGTGGCGGCCGATTTCTAACGACAGCGGGAAGCTCGAGTTCAGCACCTTTGAAATGGAGAAATGCGATGGCTTCGGGCTGCTTCAGCGCGACCGCCGTTTTTCCGCTTACGAGGATGGCGAGGCTTCCTATCACCTGCGGCCGTCGCTGTGGGTCGAGCCGACTTCGGATTGGGGACCGGGCCGCGTCATGCTGATGGAAATCCCAACAACGAACGAACTCGCCGACAACACCGTGGCGATGTGGGAGCCGGCCCACACGCCCAAGCCGGGCGACCGCGTCGAGTTTGCCTATCGCCAACATTGGACCACCGACGAAGATCCCTCGCAGGCCGACGGCCATGTCGTCGCCACCCGCACCGGCGTCCACGATTGGCAAAAGGAACAACGCACCATCGCCGTCGAGTTTGTGGGCAATGCGCTGAACCAGCAAAACGACACCCCGCTCGTCCCGCTCGTCCAAGCCACCGGGCCGGGAGCTGATAAGATCAAGATTCAAGGCATCACGCTGCAGTCCATGCCGGAAGCCCGCTGGCGGGTGGCGTTCCAAATCGCTCCCGCTGCGGAAGGCAGCAAGCTGGCGGACGTCGGTCCGGTCGAACTTCGTTGCTGCCTGAAGCGCGGAGAAAATTTCCTCACCGAAACATGGGTCCACCGCGTCACTCCTTAGATACATTGCGACCCCTCAGCGAGGACGAACTCGATGAGTGGGAAGAAGCCTACGCCGCCGTCGAGGCTTATCTGCAAGCACTACGCCTGAGGAATCGCCTGTTAGTCGCCGAGCTGGTCCGCGGCATTCTCTGGCGCGCCTCCGCCCGGCGGGTCGATGAAATGGACAAAGCCCCGCGTTTCCTGGCGATGGAGGAGGCTCTATCCGAAGTGGCCGAGTGGACGCAGGACGTGCTCGATGTGCCTTTGGAAAACCGCCGACTCGCCGCGCGCGGTCGCCTCGCGCTGTTGCTCGCCGAGATGCCGGGCCGCTGGCAGGGCGTTTTCCTAACACCCAGGCCGTGGCCTCCCGAATTCGTCGAAGCCATGAAAAAGTCCTACCTCGCCGCCGGCCCGCGCTTCGCCGCGCTGACGATGGTGCCGAAGCCGTTAGAGCTAAATGCCATCGGCAGCGGTGCCGCGCAGTGGTGGGAAACGATGGATCGCAGCCCGATCATCCGCCTGATCTTCACCGGTCTGCTGGTGGCGCTGCTCGGGGTCACCGTGTGGTTCATCCTTTTCTAATGGAAAATT
>JAYVEJ010000278.1:0-1910 GCA_043748885.1 Luteolibacter sp.
CGGTTCGCGCGGCGGCTTGGGTTAGGACGGGATTTGTCATAGTACGAATTCGTTAGATCGACAAGCGGGTGGATTCAAATCAAAAATGCCACCACTCTAACTGTGAGCCAGCAGCTTGGGAATCGAGGCCAGCAGTCGCTTGGTGTAGTCCGCCTGCGGCTCGTGGAAAACTTTACCCGCCGGGCCAGATTCGACGATTTTTCCCTGATACATCACGGCGATGCGGTCCGCGATGTAGTGGACGACGCCGAGATCGTGGGAAATGAAAATCATCGTTAGACCGAGATCGTGCTGCAGTGAGGTGATGAGATTGAGGATCTGCGATTGGATAGAAACATCGAGCGCGGAGACCGGTTCGTCGGCGATGATCAACTTCGGCTCGGGGGCCAATGCGCGGGCGATGGCGATCCGCTGGCGTTGGCCACCGGAGAACTCGTGCGGGTATTTCCGCATGACTTTGGCATCCAGCCCGACGGTGGCCATGAGGGTTTCCACGCGGCTGAAAAGCGCATCGCCCTTGAACTTAGGGTGGCGCTGGCGGACGGCCTCGGCAAGGGTTGAGAAGATCGTCATCCGCGGATTCAGCGAGGCATAGGGATCTTGGAAAACCATTTGAAAATCCAGCCGCCGCTTGCGGACCTCCGCCGTCGAGAGCGCTGATAGATTCTCGCCATCGAGCACCACCGAGCCGGACGTCGCAGGGATGAGCTGCATGAGAGTCCGCGACAAGGTGGATTTCCCGCAGCCGGACTCGCCGACGAGGCCGAGGATTTCGCCCTTTTCGAGAGTGAGGCTCACCCCGTCCACCGCCCGGACCACCTGCTTGCCCGGCGCAAAAATTGAGCCACTTCGCTGGCTGAAATGAGTGTGGAGGTTTTTGATTTCCAGATACGGCACGCCCGTGAGAATGCACGGAACCGGCGTGATCGCACGGATTATTTAGAAACTTTCATCACTTCTTCGCATAGACCAATCCCGTGCGCGACGGCGTATAAATCTGCATCACGGCCTGTTCTGAAACTGGATAATCAAACGCATGATCGATGCGGCCATGGCCACCCGTGTCCGGTTGATCAGAGTCTAACACCAGCTCGCGGGTTTCAAGGCCGGGCACATGCACGGGGTAGCCAAAGATGGAGTTAGAGGTGGAGAAATTGAACACGAAGATCAAATTCGCCCGCTCGGCGACGATGATTTTCTGGCCATCGTCGATGTATAGATTCTGCGCGGGCGGAGCGGCGAGGAGGTTGGTGGACTTCGCGAATTCCATGAGCTGTTTGTCAAACTCGGCGAGCCAGCCATATTTCAACTCGGGATTGTCCACCAGTGACCATTGGCGGCGGCAGTAGTGATAGGACCAGCCGTTGCCCTCGCGCGGGAAATCCAGCCATTCGGGATGGCCGAATTCATTGCCCATAAAAGTGAGCCAACCTTCGCCGCCTAACACCAGCGTCACCAGCCGGATCAGCTTATGCAATGCGATCCCGCGCTCGATGACCGGGTTCGGATCGTTCTTGGCCATGTGCCAATACATTTCCTTATCCATCAGCCAAAACGCCAGCGTCTTGTCGCCGACGAGCGCTTGGTCGTGGCTTTCCGCGTAAGCGATGGTGGCCTCGCCGTGGCGTCTGTTAGCGAGGACGCCCCACAGCTCGCCCATGTTCCAATCTTCGTCGCGGCTATGCTTGAGCAGCTTGATCCAATAGTCTGGGATGCCCATCGCGAGGCGGAAGGAAAACCCGAGTCCACCATCCATGATCGGGCGGCAGAGGCCCGGCATTCCAGACATATCTTCCGCGATGGCGATCGCTCCCGGCTTGAGATCCTGAATCAGCTTCGAGGCAAGTTTTAGATAAAGAATTGCCATCTCATCCGCGTCGGCTCCGAAGTAATCCTCATAACTGCCGTTT
>JAYVEJ010000279.1:0-1909 GCA_043748885.1 Luteolibacter sp.
CCAAGGATGTTAGGTCGCACCGACTGTCCACCCGGCCAGTAGCTGGGCATGATCACCGTGGGGTGGAAGCGCGAGGGTTGCCGCATGTAAAGATTGAACCAATTTTTCTTAAGCCGCTCAGTGACATGCGAGATATCGAGCGCTGCCACTTCACCGGATTTCTGGCCGTTGAATTGATGACAAGCGATGCAACTCAATCCTTCAGTGCCGACCAATTGATAACCGGCGTCTTTGGATTCTTTCATGTTAGAAACTTGCGGAACTACGATGGTTTCGAGTTCATCCACTTTCTCGAATAGATTCACAAGATGTCCCACATTTGCCTCACCAAATTGTGGCATACTGGCGTCCAGATACTCGCGCTGACGCTTGCCATGTAACATCACATCCGCGATCCACGCGGTCTGGAGCTTGGCCCCGACTTGAGTGAGTGGAGGTGGCAAGCGCCCTTGATCACCCAGCGCGGGCTGGGTGCCGGTGAATAACGCATTGCGCTCGGGAGCAATGCCGCCGAGACCGGCGCGTTCGTGACAGGCAATGCAATTGAAGGTAGCTAGGCTTTTGTTAATTTGTTGTTTGTCATCAAACTTTGGCAGCTCGGGACGGGGCAATGCTAGGATGATCCACCCGCACTGCTCGGCAGTTAGATTAAACTGCGGCCACGGGCCAGCAGCCCCACTCAAGCAACCGCGACAGGCATCCAGCTTGGCCATGGCGATGCTGGATTTTGCCGGGATTTGAAGGTCATCATGACAACTCGCACAGCCGAGAGTTGCGAATTTTTCGCGTCCGCGCACCGCAAGCCCAGCATCCACTTTGAACGGTGCGAAGGCTGGAATTGGCTCTTCAGAAATCGACAGCATCGATGAGGGAAGCGGCCCCCGAGGAAACTGCGGGCCTGCCATTTCAAAAGCAAACTTCGGTTCCTCGCCGGTGTGGAAATAGGTGAGCTGAATCTTTCTCCAGCCAGCAGCAAGTTCCGCAGTTCCTTCCAGTTGCTTGACTCCGCGGCGGTTGCTGGGATCCTGTTGGACGATGGGTTTGCCATCGATGGTGAGTGAGCCGCCATTCATTTCGAGGAAGAATGTATAACTCCCCGGATTAGCGAGATTGACCCAGCCTGCATATTCCACGGCTATCTGATGGTGGACGCCGACTAGACTTGCTAGGGAGAAATCCTTCACGAGACCCGCCTGAACGGCCATTACCTTTTCACTTTTCAGCCCTTCATAGACTTCACCGTTATAGAGAGTGTAACCCAGCGGCCCCGGCACGCGGGTGTCTTGTAACAGGAAATGGGCGATGCGTTCAATGTCCTGCTGCTTCAATTGCATATTCGGCATCCGCCCCGATGGCCGACTTACGTGGGGATCTTGGAGAAAACTCACCAGACTCTTGAAACTATACTTCTTGTCCAACGCGCCTAACGGAACAGAAGTTTTACTGAGCAACTCCGCGCCTTGATCATCGCGAGGCGAATGGCAGGCGGCGCAACCGCGCGAATGAAATAGCAATTTCCCCTGCCGCGCAGCCACGGCATCGGGTGCTTGCGGGGTGAAGTCATTTGCCTTTTGTCCTAATAAAAAGTGGGTGAGTGCGAGCGATGTCTGCTTCCTTTCCTCGTCACCTAACTGGCCCGCCACTTCCGGCATGGTGGTGCCGGGTTTGGTCCCATGAGGATCACGGATGAACGCTTCGAGGTAAGCCGGATTCACTCTGGAACCGACTTCAGCGAGGCGCGGCGCTTTCTTGGATCGGGCGGCCAGCGCGGCATCGCCCGCGTGGCAGGCCGCGCAATTTAACTCCTCAATGAGAACGTGCCCTTTGAGTTCGGGTTCCAGTTGCGCACCCGTCAAACCGGGGAAAATCGGCTCTGCGGAAACCGCGATAACGAACAGCAACGAGCCAA
>JAYVEJ010000280.1:0-13320 GCA_043748885.1 Luteolibacter sp.
AAGCCCAATTCTCGTCTGCAAGATTTTCTTCGGCCATCTTGCGTAAGAACAAACCCCGGATTCACTCCGATAGCAATCCTTAAGTTAGCGCTTATGGGACGCAGCCCCGGGGGAGATCGAGGTCAAGATGGAGACGGTGGATCATTTGTTCTCAGATCTGGAGCGGTTGGATTTCATCAAGATCGATGTGGAAGGATGGGAACCTGCGGTATGGAAAGGCGCGCTGGAAACCATTCGCAAGCATCTCCCGGTGATTTGCCTGGAGCAGCTTTCCGAGCACCTGGAGCGGGCGGGTTTCCAGACCCGGGATGCCACGGCTCCGCTGCTGGACTTGGGATATCGACTCTTCGCCTACGACGACCGCACGCCGCCGCGCGCGTTGACCGATCCGGGCTCTTACTCCGGAGATATTCTGGCGCTTCCACCTTCCTCCCCCTTGCGATGATACGGAAATTCAGGGGGATTGATTTGCTCGGAGCGGCGTTGCTGTTTCTGCCTTGGGCTGTGTCTTGTGCGCTCGCTGCGTCCGCCGAATTCAGTTGGTGGACGGCATGGTTAGGTTCGCTGGGGATTTTTGCCTGGGTTTGGTCGGGAAAGGCGGGGGGAGTCGACACCTCGGTCCCGTGGAGGTTGCGGATCATGCATCCAGTGTTTTTGGTGCACGGCATTTTCGCGGGGTATGGGTTTGTCACGGCGATCTTTCCTTGGCTGGATTTGAACGGGATCGGTCCCGCAGGACTCGCAGGAATCACTTATGGACGGATTGAGACGGCTGCGGAGGCGCAGCGATATTATGTTTTGGCACATGCCTCACTCGCTCTGGGTTTGGTGATCGCCAGCCGTCCGGCCCGTCACCAGAAACGCCGGTTCCGCTGGCAGGGATCGAACGCCAGTTTGCTGTTGGTCGTCTCCGCGCTGGCGACGTTGGCAGGGTTCATTTTCGGTCAACTCCCGGGGATGGGGCAGCTGGCGACCGTTTTTTCGCGGTTGGGCCTAGTGGCGGGCGCGTCGAGTCTTGGACCAAGTCTCGCAGCCTCGGGGCGTCAGTGGCTCCCCGTCTCTGTCGCCGTCAACGGTGTGCTTCTTCTGATTGCAGCCGCGTCGGGATGGAAGGAGGAAGTCTTGGTGCTATTGATCCTGCTTAGCCTTGCCACCTTCCCGCTATTCCCGAAGCTGTCGGTGGCGGTTGGCTCCCTGTTGTTCGCGGCGTCGTTGATCGTGCTGCCGGTACTTTCGAATTCCATCCGACAGACAGCTTGGGAGGAGGGGAGTTCCAAGAAGGAAGCGCTCTTGATAGGAGTTGACACTCTAGCGACCAGCAGCACCCAGGATCTCGTCGCGAGCAGTTGGATATTTGCGACCGGCCGTTTGTCGGAGGCAGCAATGTTCATGGCCTACATCGAATCGGTGAATCGGGGAACCCAGCGCGAGGGCTTGGCGATCCTCCGGCAGGCGCTGCTGGCGCCGGTTCCGAGGATTCTGTGGACGGGCAAGCCGGACTTGGAAAAGCAAGTCATGCAGCGGGCCTATCACCATGGCGTGATTTCGGAATTGTCGGTGGTGTCCGCGAAGCCGCACCCGGTGGTGGATGCCTTTCTGATGGGTGGACAAGTTGGCATCTTCCTGACTTTCCTGAGTCTTGGCGCTCTCGGATCCTGGGCGTATTTATTTTGCCAAAGCCGCTTTGGCGGCCCATTTCTCGGCGGAGTCTTCTTCATTGGGTTGTTTTCAATCCTGTGGCGGGGGAATTGTTTCGAGTTCATGTTCGGCACGTTGTTTTGGGCGGTGTCGGTCACCTTCGGTTTGAATTGGCTGCTGCAGAATCTGGGGTGGACGTACAGTGATCGGAGCGGCAAGCGCCGCCGACCCAAAGTCAGCAAGCGCGCGGCGCTATTGGGGTTGAAGCGAAAGAGGGACGGTAAGAACCCTGATTCACTGCCGATTTCATAGAGCTGTGGCGTCTTATGACCGTCTCGATCCTGCGGCCGATGTTAGGACGCGGCGGGCAAGAGGTCGGGCGTGACCGCCGGGCGCGCCGTTGATTTCCTCCAAATCTCTGTCGCCTGTTTCCTTGCAACGATCCAGAGGAGACAGGGTACAGGAATCAGGAGACAGATATACATCTTCCTGCCTGACTCCTGACTCCTGACTCCTGACTCCTGACTCCTCCTCTCCTTGCCCACCCGTCTCGCCATCGTCCTTTCGCATCCGGTGCAGTATTACTCGCCGTGGTTCCGGCATCTGGCCGCACGGGCCGAGCTGGAATTGAAGGTCTTTTACCTCTGGGATTTCGGGGTGAAAGAAACCACCGACCGGACCTTTCAAACATCGTTCGTGTGGGACATCCCGCTGTTGGAGGGTTATGCATATGAGTTCGTTCCTAACCGGAGCGCGGATCCCGGCACCCATCATTTCCGGGGACTGGATAATCCGGGAGCGGACGAGGCGGTGGCGGCGTGGAAGCCGGATGCCGTGCTGTTGTTCGGATATGCCTATCAGACCCACCTCCGCCTGATCTTGTCGTGCCAGCTTGCCCGGGTGCCGTTTTATTTCCGGGGAGATTCGCATGAGTTATGTCCGGCTAACGGCTGGAAACCCAAGGTCTCCCGCCTGTTGCGCGGCTTGCTGTTCCGGCGCTTCGCCGGATTTCTCGCGGTGGGTGAAGCCAATGCCAGCTATTTCCGCGCCAGCGGGGTGCCAGTGTCGAAGATCCACCGGGTGCCGCATTGTGTGGACAACGCCCGTTTCCACGCCGCCGCCGCGCAGGCGGAGATCGATGCCGCCAATTGGAAGCGTGAGTTAGGCATTCCTGTCGATTCCACTGTCGTCCTCTTCGCCGGTAAGTTCGAGGACAAGAAGCGCCCACTGGACTTGCTAGAGGCGTTCTTGGGCAGGGGGCAAAGCGCGGAGGGCAAAGGGCAGAGTGTGGAGAGGGAAAAAGCGCTTCGCACGTCGGCTGCCTCCTGTCCCCTGTCTCCTGACTCTCTAACTTTGCGCTCCGCTCCATGCCCTTTGCCGCCTCCGGCGCTCCTCTTCGTCGGCAGCGGGCCGTTGGAAAGTGCTTTGCGCGAAGCCGCCGGGCAGGAGTTAGGGCGGACGGTTTTCTTTGCGCCCTTCCAAAACCAATCGGCGATGCCCAAGGTTTATGCCACGGGCGACCTACTGGTGTTGCCCTCCCACGGCCGCGGCGAAACGTGGGGCCTTGCGGTCAACGAAGCGATGAACCTCGGACGGCCGGCGATCGTGAGTTCCCACGTCGGTTGTGGACCCGACCTGATCCTGCCGGGTGAAACTGGCTGGATGTTCCCGGCCGGTGACGTGAACGCCCTGAGGCAGACCCTGGTCGAAGCTCTAACTGACCCGGCGCGGCTCAAGCAAATGGGCGAGCGCGCGAGAACCCACATCGCCCACTATTCCTACAACCGCGCCACCGCAGCGCTGTGCGAGGTGTTAGGTAGGGCGTGAAAGGTTTTGCGTTGGAGGCTGGCGCGGCTCGCGCCAATCCCAAGGAGGGGCGATATCTGATCGCCCAGCCTATGAGAAGACCATGAGAAGTATATGAATCGCAGCTCCCTTACCTCATCGGCTTCACATGGGCACGGCGGACAGATTGCCTTGGGGCCATCCGGGGTGCGCTTCGCGGGATTTTCCAAGCCTGCAAATGCAGGCATCTGGATTCCGCCGCTCCTTGATTTTCCGCCCTCGACCTGTGGCTGACGACTAGCAGCTATCGCTACGATCCACCCGTTAGCCGATCCCTGCCCTCCGCCCTCCTCTCCCGTTCCGCTTTCAGCTTTCAGCTTTTCAGTTTCTCAGCTTTTTCCCCTCTTGCCTTCCGTCATCCATCACCAGCGGCTTCGCGATCACGGGCATGTTAGCATCGAGCGCTTGTTTGAAGGAATTCGCCAAGAGTTTCCGCCGGAATGGCAAGTCCGCGCCAGCGTGAGTCCTCACCCAAGCGTTGGGGTTTGGTCGAGGTTGCAGAATTTGAGGGCGGTTTCCAAACTCAAAGCGGACATCCACCACATCGTCGGCGACGTGCATTACCTGGCGTTCGGATTGCCCGGCGGCCAACTGGTTCTAACCATCCACGATTGCGCGGCGTTGGAGCGGCTGAAAGGCTGGCGGCGGGAGATCTTGCGGCAATTGTGGTTCGTGCTGCCAATGAAACGTGCGGCGGTGGTGACCACCATTTCCGAAACGACGAAGCAGGAACTGCGCCGCTGGGTGGGGAGTCTCGCGGACAAAGTGGTGGTCATTCCGAACTGCGTGCGGGCGGAGTTTGTCCCAACCCCCAAGCCGTTCGACACGGAGTGTCCGGTGGTGCTGCAAGTGGGAACCGGCTGGAACAAGAACGTCGTCGGGGTGGCCCGCGCGTTGATCGGGATTCCCTGCCGCTTGGACATCGTCGGCAAACTGGATCCGGGCCAGCGGGATGCCTTGCGGGCCAGCCGGGTGGACTTCCGCGAACTCGGCCGCATCCCGGACGAACAACTGACGGAGGTCTATCAGAATTGTGATTTGCTGGTGTTTGCATCGCTCTATGAAGGTTTTGGGCTGCCGATTTTGGAAGCTCAGGCGATCGGGCGACCGGTCGTGACCAGCAACTGCAGTGCGATGCCTGAAGCTGCAGGCGACGGAGCTTTGTTCGTGGACCCGGAATCTCCCCAGTCCATCAGGCAGGCGGTGCTGCGAATCATCGACGAGGCGGATCTGCGGCAGCGTCTTATTCAAGCGGGATTTGACAACGTGGCTCGTTACCGCCCGCAACCGGTCGCCGAGTGTTATGAAGCGGTTTACTCCAAGTTGTTAGCAGAACGGATCCAGAAGATTTTCTAAAATGTGGCTGGCGCGTCCCGCGCCAGTCCGTTGTCCGGGCGTCTCGCCTAATCCTGTCAGTTTAAGAATTTTAACCGCAGATGAACACAGATGCACGCAGATGAAGTACACAGATCAAGACTACGTTTTCATCCAATTTATCTGCGTGAATCCTGTCCATCTGCGGTTGAAATCTCTTATATTTATAACCTATTCCGCCAGTATTGGGCGTCTCGCCCGGAGTAATTGGAATGGGAGCGAGACGCTCCCTGCACGGCCTGCCGCGAGACGCGTCAGCCACTTTTCACCCCCTAACTGATCCCCCCATGTGTGGCATTGCCGGCTTCTTCGGCGGACCCCCGTCCGCCCATTTTACGGAACATGCGTTGAGTTGTCTGGCGTCGCGTGGCCCAGACGGCAGCGGCGTCTGGAAGAACCCGGACGGCAGCGTGGCGCTGGTGCATACGCGACTCGCGATTCTGGATCTCAGCGAGGCCAGCAGCCAACCGATGGAATTTGCAGAAGGGGACAGGGGACAGGGGACAAGAGACAGAGATTGCGGATCGGAGATTGTAGATCGGAGATCTCAGATGGCAGATGAAGATGCATCTTTTCTTCAACATCCCCGATCTCCGATCCCCGATCCCCTATCCGCACCTTCGGTGCTCGTCTTCAACGGTGAGATCTACAACTACCGCGAACTGCGGCGGGAGCTTGAAGCGGCGGGCGAGACGTTCATCAGCGACGGCGATACCGAAGTGCTGCTACGCTTGTTAGTCCGCGAGGGGGCGGCTTGTTTGCCCAAGCTGGCAGGGATGTTTGCTTTTGCATTCTGGGATGAGGCGACGGGCACTGCACTCTTGGCTCGCGATCCGCTGGGGATCAAGCCGCTCTATTATCGCCTTGGCGATGGTACGCTGGCATTCGCCTCGGAAATGCGGGTGCTTAATCACGAGGGCGATGCGATTGATCCGTCTGCCTTGCGCGACTATTTCCTGTGGGGCAGCGTTCCCGACTCGCAGACGCTTTATGCCGCCAATCGCCAACTTCCCGCAGGCCATTTGTTAGAATGGAAGGGCGGGGAAGTTTCGATTCAGAGTTGGTATAACTTGCCGTTGGGGAAACCAACTTCGAGGGTGCTAACCAACAACTCCGCTCAAACGGTTGCGTCTGCCGCGCTGATCACCCGAGCGGCGCTTGAGGAAAGCATTCACCGGCACTTGGTGAGTGATGTGCCGGTAGGGATTTTTCTCAGCGGAGGAATCGACTCAACCGTAATTCTCGCGCTGGCCCGCCAGGCTTTGGGGCCGGCGGCAGACATCCGGACTTTTTCGATTGGTTTTGAGGATCCAGATTACGATGAGTCCGGGCTGGCACGCCGCACGGCAGAACATTTCGGAACCCGCCACACCGAGTGGATGATGACGCAGGCGGAGGGCGCTGCGGAGATCGCAGCATTCCTGAAGGCGATGGATCAGCCGAGCATCGATGGATTTAACACTTGGTGTGTGAGCAAGCTGGCCCGCCGCGAGGGGCTGAAAGTGGTTCTCTCGGGTCTCGGAGGAGATGAAATTTTCGCCGGCTACGCCTCGTTCGAGCGGGTTCCTCGATTCTGGCAGTCCTTCCGGCGGCTAGGACCATTCAGACTGTTGATGGCTAACATCCTGAATCGACAGGCAGCCGCGTCGCCATGGCGGCGGTTGGCGAGTTTTTTCCGCGGCGGAGGGTTCTGGTTAGAAGCCTACCATGCGCAGCGTGGAATCTTTACAGCGGAAGAAGCGGCTGCTCTAGCCGGAGCGATTAGCGGGCAAGCGGTATCAAAAGCAGAGTGGGAGCTTGCCGATTTACCGGAGGATCCCCGCGAAGTCGTCAGCCACCTGGAAATTACCCGTTACATGCGCAACCAGTTGTTGCGGGATAGTGACGTGTTTTCGATGGCCCACGGTCTGGAACTGCGGGTGCCCTTTGTGGACGCTTGCCTGCTGAATAGTCTGGCGGTGATTCCTAGCGACGTGCGCTTAAGGCAAGGCAAACAACTGCTGCTAGTGGCAGTGCCAGAGATTCCCGAGTGGGTCCGCAATCAGGCTAAAAGAGGTTTCAGCTTCCCATTTCAAAAATGGATGGAAGGACAATTCGGGGATTTGCTAGGCCAGGCTCAACATACGTCACCGGTGCCTTTGAAAGCATGGTACAGGACGTGGGCGGTGGCTGTGGCAATTCGCGCCCTTGGTCAGAATCGTCAAAACGGGAAAGCGGAAAGCTGACTTTCAATGCGCGCCCTCCACGTCATACCCTCACTTGCGCCTTGCCACGGGGGGCCAAGCGTGGTGCTCCCGATCATGGAGTGGGCCTTGGTCGCAGAGGGAATCGAGGTAGAAACGATCACCACCGACGACGATGGTCCCGGCCAAAGGAATAGCAAAGGGGACGGAATCTCCCGTGAGGAGAATGGGGTGGTGCGGCGTTATTTTCCGAAGCAGACCGAGTTCTATAAAGTCTCGCTGCCGTTAGCTCGCTGGATCAGACACGAGGTGAGCCGCTACGACGTGGTCCATATTCATGCCTTGTTTTCTTACACTAGCATCGCCGCAGCACGGGCGGCCAAGCGTGCCGGGGTGCCTTATGTCATCCGCCCGTTAGGTGTATTAAATGATTATGGAATCACCCAGCGGCGGGCTATGCTCAAGCGCTTCTCCCTGCGGTGGATGGAGGGGCCGATCCTGCGGCACGCTGCGGCAGTGCATTTCACGCTGGATGCCGAACGCGAGGAAGCCGAGCGACTGGGTATCCCGTTTAAGTCCGCAGTGATTCCACTTGGCATTGAAGCCCTATCGTTGCCGCCTGCGGATCCCCACGCATCACCCTACGTTCTCTACCTCTCGCGGATCGACCCCAAGAAAAACATTGAGTGCCTGCTGGATGGGTGGAGCCGGATCTGCGGAGCGCGCACTGGATGGCGCTTGGTGATCGCAGGCAGCGGTGACCCAGCCTACCTAACAGCATTGCGTGCGCGGTCGGTCTCGCTTGGGATCGACGCCACCGTCGAATGGGCTGGCCAGGTCGGCGGCGACGGCAAAGCCAAGCTGTTGGCGGATGCGAAGATATTCACGCTGCCGTCTCATTCAGAGAACTTTGGAATTGCTGCGGCGGAAGCTCTGTTAGCGGGTAAGCCCTGTGTGTTCACTCCGGGAGTGGCGGTCGGAGTCCAAGCGGCGGTAAATGGTGCCGCCCTCCTAGCAGATGGAAATGCGGATTCTCTTGCCGCTGCGCTGGTAAACCTAATGGATGACGTTGACCAGCGCACGTCGCTCGCCCTCAAGGCCAGACAATTCGCCGCAACGGAATTATCCGCCGTGACCATGGGTTCACGGCTTAAAATACTCTATCAAAGTTTGATTGGCCAAGACCGTTCATGAACCTTGCTGATATCACTCCCTTGGTTCTCACCTTCAATGAGGAACCTAACATCAGGCGTTGTCTGGAGCGGCTTCAATGGGCATCCCGGATCGTGGTGATGGATAGCGGCAGCACCGACCGCACTCTGGCGATTTGCTTGGAGTTCTCAAACGTGGGAGTGATTCATCGAGCTTTTGACAATCACACGGCCCAGTGGAATCACGGATTGGATCGAGTGGAGACACGATGGACCCTCACCTTGGACGCTGACTATATTATCAATGACAATTTCATTCAGGAGCTGCAGCGCCTAGCGACCAACGATAACACTCAAGCATGGTATGGAGGATTTAACTATGTCATGTTGGGCAAGCGTTTGCGTGGCACTCTCTATCCACCCCGGGTGATCCTTTTTGAGACCCAGTTATGCCGCTATGTGCAAGATGGTCACACTCAACTCCTCAGGCCACACGGGCCAATCGGGATTCTCGCGACCCAGATCGATCATGACGACCGCAAGCCGTTGGTGCGCTGGCTGGATTCTCAGCGAAAGTATGCAGCTCTTGAAGCGGAAAAGCTAAGCAAGGAAGTCTCATACAACGGCACCGCAGATCGTTTGCGCAAGATGATCTGGCCAGCCGCACCTGCCGCTTTTCTATTCACCTTATTTGCCAAAGGACTTATCTTTGATGGCTGGCCGGGGTTTTACTATGTGTTGCAACGCACCTATGCGGAATTGTTACTTTCACTTGAGCTGCTAGAGAAAAAGCTGGCACGGAGTGATGTAGCGGTGATGACCGAGCCGACCGGGAAAGAATACGGCAATGTGCCAAAGAATAATTTCGATGGGTGAACGGGGACGTGCCGCAGTGGCCGAGCGGTTCTCTTGGGATCGCAGCGCCGGGGACTTCATCGACTGTTACCGGTGGTTGTTAGGCGAGGGCGCGAAGCTAGGGTGTGTGAAGATGTGAAGAGGTGGGGAAGAGTTGTCAGTGGTCCGTTGTCGGTGAAGAGGAGGAAGAGTTGTCTGTTTTCGGTCGAGCTGCCGCGCGGCGCTTTGGCTCTTCATCTGCTGACAACGGGCAACGGGTTGAAGCAGGTCCTGAAAATCAACGTCCCATGCCATCCCGCATTCACGCCTTTCCACTCGAAGTCGTCGAACCCACCTGGTTTTTCCCGGATGATTCCACGCCCAAACCGCATGGCAGCTATACAGCCGCCAAGGCCGGTGACATGGGCGCGGCGGTCGAACTGGTGATTGATCTGACATTGCCATTTCTGAGCGGAGTCCGGGAACAATTCCCCGCCAACGCTTGCTTTGTTGCCCCTCATGCCCGCGAGGCCACCGGCGATAACGCGATTCCCCAGGTGCTCGCCCAAGCCTGTGCGATGCTGACTGGAGGCGAGGTTGACACGGATATCGTCCAGATCAGCCGGGTGTTTCACTGAGGTGCTGACCCGATGGAGAGAATTGCCACCCGAGCGGAATTCGAAGGTCTTGTCTCACCCGGGAAATCCCACGTCCTAGTGGATGACGTCACCACCATGGGAGGAACACTTGCTGAACTTGCCGATTACATTCATACTCATGGCGGGTCGGTTGCTGCTGTCCTCGTTCTGGTGAACGCCGGGCGGATCAAGGAACTCCGCCCGTCAAGAAACATCATCCGGAAAATCGAATCCCGCCACGGTCATGAAATCGAACAAATCCTCGGCATCCACCCCTCCGCCCTCACCGCCAACGAGGCCAGCTACCTCATCGGCTTCCGTTCGCCTGACGAGATCCGAAATCGACTCGCTAAGGCAAGGGAAGAAACAAATCGCCGACTACGCTCAAAAGGCATTGAAAGATAGGGTCTCGGCCGTTCTCGCGGAGGCCAAGCCTTGCGGTTGAATTGAGTCCGGTGTCGCGGCGCACCAGCAAGTGGACGAGACGTCCACTTTCCTTAGGGACCGCCATCCAGAGCCTGCGCTAGCAGGCATAATAAGTATAGCGATGCCCTGAATGGCTGACCTCAAAGGCAAATTATTCCGCAGAGGCGATAAGAGGAGATGGGTGCCGTCGATACCAAGGAGCGGCGGAATCTGTCCGCCGAAGCCAATGAAGGGCCGCTGAGGTGAAGGGGAAGATGAAAGGCTGAATTGGCTGAATAAAGCCTCAAAGCGGAAACCGAGATGCAATCGAAAAGAAGTTGCTGGAAAAATCGCAATCTTGATCCTAGGTTTTTCCCGATGAAGCCATTCGAGGAAATTGTCAAATTCATTGCCGACACCGCTGGAGCCGAGAAGCTGGGCGCCTTCAAGCCGTCGGAGTCTGCCGAAAAGCGAGTGGCTGATTTGCTGGTGAAGCAACAGGACGGTGATCTCAATGCGAAGGAGAGTGAGGAACTCCAACTCTTCGTCCAGTTGGATCACGTCATGAGCTTGGCCAAAGCCAAAGCGCGTGTTCACAGCCGTTCTTCTGCGGCGTGAGCAAGGCTGTCTCAGCACCCTTGCGCCGGCTGGTGGTCCAGCGGGCGAATTCCCTGTGTGAGTATTGCCTGATCCATCAGGTTGACGCTTACCTTCCGTTTCAAGTGGATCACATCATCAGTCGCAAACAACGCGGCCCCACCCTTTCGTCGAATCTGGCTCTCGCCTGCTTGCGTTGCAATGTCGCCAAGGGCACCGACCCAGGAGCGTTCATCGGTCAGCCACGCCGCCTCGTTCGTCTCTACCACCCGCGGGAGGATCATTGGCGCGCGCACTTCCGTATCGAGGTCGCCCGTATTCTCCCCCTTACCGATGTGGGCGAGGCCAGCGTCCAATTGCTGAATCTCAATGCGGGCGACCGGCTCCTATTGCGCCGCACTCTGATCAAAGCTGGTCGTTACCCTTCCGTGGAAGCCATTGCTCACCTCCGCGATTGAGTGACAGAATGCTCAACGGGGAGGGAGTGACCATCTACCTCAAGGAGCGGTTCGTCCGCGTTTCATTGGCATCACGACAAGCGTGTCGTGACTCCTTATTTCCTCCGCTTCCCATTGGCAAATGGACGAGACGTCCACTCTTCGTAGCATTTCAGCATTTCAGTTTTCAGCATTTCTCCCATGTCTATCATTCTCGGACTCAATGCCTATCACGGCGACGCTTCGGCGGCGTTGGTGATCAACGGCCAACTCGTCGCTGCCGTCGAAGAAGAACGGTTCAACCGGATCAAGCACTGGGCCGGGTTTCCGGCGGAGTCGATCCGCTGGTGTCTGGAGGCGGGTGGCGTGAAAGCGGCTGATGTGGATCACGTCGCGATTTCGTTCGATCCTCGGGCTAACATAGGCAAGCGGCTGGCATTCGTGGCGCGCAACCGCCCGTCGCTGCGGGCCATCGCCGATAGACTCAAGCGCCAAGGCAAGACCTTGGGCTTGGAAGAGCAGTTCGCCCAAGCGGTGGGTCTGCGGTCGGATCAGTTGAAAGCGAAGTTCCATCGGACCGAACACCACCAGACGCATGTCGCGGCGGGTTTTTTGATTTCGCCGTTTGAGGAAGCGGCGGTGCTATCCGTGGATGGGATGGGCGACTTCACCAGCACTCTAACAGCACATGCTCGCGGCTCCAACTGGCAGGAATTCGAGCGGGTGTATTTTCCGCACTCGATCGGTTTTCTCTACAGTGCAATTACGATGTATCTCGGATTTCCCTACTATGGAGATGAATACAAAGTGATGGGGCTGGCTCCGTATGGTGAGCCGGAGTTCGCCGACTATTTCCGCAAGTTAATCTATCCGAAGGGCGATACCTTCGAACTCAATCTCGACTATTTCATCCATCACAAGCAGGGCATCCGCATGAGTTGGAATGACGGGGCACCGATGGTGGAGCCGTTCCACAGTGAGCGCTTGGAAAAGGAACTCGGACCGATGCGCAAGAAGGGCGAGGCGATGACTTCGCGACATGATAATCTCGCGAAGTCGATGCAAGTGGTCACCGAGGAAATTATCATTCATTTGTTAAACAGACTGCACCCGAAAGCGAAGAGTTCTAACTTGTGTATGACCGGTGGCGTGGCGATGAACTCGGTGGCGAATGGTAAGATCACTCGAGAAACGCCGTTCGAAAATGTCTATATCCCGGCGGGTGCGGCGGACAATGGAACTTCGTTCGGCGCTGCGTTCTATGTCTGGAACCGGGTGCTCGGTGGTAAGCGCGGGTTCGTCCAAGACCATGCCTACTGGGGATGTGAATCGAGCGATGACGAATGCCTAGCAGCCATCCGCGAAGTGGGCTTGCCCTGTGAGACGCTACAAGGCGACGCGCTGCTAGAGCGAACCGTCGAAAAAATGTTGGATGGCAAAGTGGTGGGCTGGTTCCAGGGCAAGATGGAGTTCGGCGCGCGGGCGCTGGGGAATCGTTCTCTGATTGCCGATCCGCGGCGGACTGACATGCGCGACATCATCAACCTGCGGATCAAGTTCCGGGAAAAATTTCGCCCGTTTGCGCCGAGCATCCTAGAAGAACATGTGGGCGAGTGGTTCGAGATCGATGAACACACGCCGTATATGGAAAAGGTATTTCCCATTCGCGCGGAAAAGCGGGCGTTGATCCCGGCGGTGACGCACGTGGATGGCAGTGGGCGCTTGCAGTCGGTGTCCAAACTAACCAATCCGCGCTATCACGCGTTGATCTCGAAGTTTTATGAAAAGACCGGTGTGCCGATAGTCCTCAACACATCGCTCAATGAAAACGAACCAGTGGTGAGGATCCCGCGCGAGGCGATTTCCTGCTTCCTGCGCACGGATATGGATGTATTGGTGTTAGGCTGTCATGTGCTAGATCGTCATGCAGCGGATTTTCCCGAGCATTTAAGGAAGCGCGTAGAACTGAAGCCGGGGGAGCTTCCTGGAAAGCTGAAACACTGACAATTGGTAGCAGAGTTTACCGCAGTGGCGCTGATGTCGGGGAGTGACGCGGCGGGGTATTGAGTGGAGAGAGATGTAATTCGTGGCTCCCTAGCTTCGGTGGAATCTGTCCGCCGAAGCCCATGAAGGGGCACTGAGGTGAGACCAATTACTTTTCATCGGCTTTCTATGGACGCGGCGAATCGGAGTGTCGCCGCTCCTTGATTCCAATTGC
>JAYVEJ010000281.1:0-5188 GCA_043748885.1 Luteolibacter sp.
ATAAACTCGGGCAATATTACACTCTGCTATGGAGCGATCCTGCGGCTGCCGGCCAAGCCGAAGCCGAATTGATTTTCCAATACCAGCAGGGTGCCACCGCCAGCCGGGTGAAACGGATGGTTAGAAAAATCCCAGCCGCAGATGCGCAAGGCACGGCGGAGTTCGCAGTCATCGGCGAGGATTATTTCACCGGCGGCAAGGTGCTCGCGTGGAAGGCCACCCTGCAGCGGGGAAGTCGGGTGATCGCCACCCGCCAGTCTTACCTCTGGCAATGATCGGTGAATTCTAAGATGGATGATTGACCAGCCGCCTCTCTGATTTTACCTTCACGAACCCTTCGCCGTTCAAACAACGGCCTTTTTCTCAGTGACTACGGAATGCCCAATTTTAATCGGAATCTTCGAAGGATTCAGTTGGATCCGCTGTGAGGGGAAAGGCTCGTTTTTAAACAGCCCCGTCATGAAGACGTTTGGTGACGAGCGCATCGCTGCTGGCGAACGCTGCCTGGTGGTGGATCTGGGAGCCTGCTCCGGCATGGATTCCACCTTCATGGGGACTCTCGCCGGGATGGCCACTCGGCTCTCCTCGCAAGACGGCGGCGTGCTCCAAATCGCCGATAGCGGACCGCGCAACCGCCGCTCACTGGAAGATCTCGGCTTGGATTTCCTGATGGAAATCGACCCGCAGGAAACTGCTTGGTTAAGCCAGATCGAGAAGATCCGGACCCACTTGAAACCACCGCAAAAAGTGGCGGAAGCGGGCCAAATCCAGCGGGCGATGCATGTGCTGGAAGCCCACCAACTTCTCGCCGAGACCAATGAAAACAACGCGCGGGTGTTTTCCGATGTCGTCTCCATGTTAGAAGAAGAACTCGCCGCCAAACAGAAGCTGGCCGAGCCGCCGGAAAAGAGTTAGCCCTCTTCTCCGGGATGCACGCCTCCACCCTCATCACCCTCGCGGTTTGCACGCTCGCCATCGTGGGATTGATGATGGCCCTGCAAAACCAACGCCGCCGAGTGCGGACCATCCGGCGGAAATTCAATGACCTCGAGGGCGAGGAGCAGCGGATGTTCACCTTCCTCCATGATCTGGGCCTCGCGATCGAAAACGAGCCGTCGCCCTCGGTGCTTTCCCGGATCATCGTCGATGGCATCGACAAAGTTCTAACCGCCCGCGGCGGCGCCATCTATTTCATCAATCCTGAGGGCGATTTCCTCAACCCATCCTACATCTCCGAAGAGTGCCCGCCGTTGATCGGGATCCCGGTGGAAATTCGCAAAAAAGCCGAGCGCGATCCGCGGGCGCTCGAGAGCCATGTCCGCTTGTCCCGCGTCGCCGTGCATGATGGCATCCTCGGCCACTGCCTCTCCGTCGGCGAGCCGATCCATGTGCGAGACGTGAAAAATCATCCAGCGTTTCGCGATGCATTCACCCGCTACACCGACGATGTCGCGGCCTTGCTCTGCCCTTTGCGCCATGCGCACAAAGACCTCGGCGTGCTCGTTGTCGCCCGCCGTCACAAGGATGGAAATTTCACCTCCAATGACTTCGCCGTATTCCGCACCGCGGCCGAGCAATCCTCGTTTGCTATCGGCAACGCCCGCATCCACCGCGAAGCCCACGAAAAACGGGCGATGGAAAGTGAACTCCAAAACGCCCGCGAAGTGCAGCGGATTTTACTCCCGCAACAAGATCCGGTCGTCACCGGTTTCCGCATCAGCGGCACCAACGTCCCCGCCCGCATCATCAGTGGCGACTACTACGACTACCTCGATCTGGGAGACCAAAAATTCGGGATCGCGATCGCCGATGTTTCCGGCAAAGGCGTGCCCGCTGGCTTGCTGATGGCGATGTGCCGCAGTGCGCTGCGCTCCGTCGCTCCCGGCGAGACTTCACCGTCCAAGGTCATGGCCGCCGTCAACCGCCAGCTTTTCCCAGACATCCGCGAGGACATGTTCATCAGCATGGCCTACAGCGTCCTCGATGCCTCTAACGGCAAGCTCACCCTCTCTCGCGCCGGCCACGATCCGGCGCTGCTTTTCCGCCGAGATTCCGGCAAGGTCGAGCTGCTGCGCTCGCCCGGCCTCGCCCTCGGCATCGACGGCGGGGCGGTCTTCGAGCGCGTCACCCGGGATCAGGAAATCGAACTTATGTCCGGTGATTGCGTGCTCTTCTACACCGACGGCGTTAAGGAAGCCGTCGATGCCGAGGAAGAAGAATTCGGCATGGAACGGATGTCCGAAGCTTTCCGTCTAGCAGCGCCACTGGGTGCCGAGGCTGTCCTGATTCGGATGCAGGAAGAGCTCAAACTCTTCACCGGCGAAGGCCCGCAGATGGACGACATCACCCTAGTCGCCGTCGAGAAACGCTAGCCCACCGGCCTCCACCAAGTTTGACACGGCTTCTCATAAAAAGTAGATCACTGCCGATGCCAGACCCTGACCTCCTACCGGAACACGCCGAGCCGTCCGAGGAGGAATTGCGCCAACTGCTCGACGCCCGCGAACGCGAAAAGGAAGCAGCGCGGAAACAACTCAGTCGCAAGTTCACCAAGATCCTGCTGCTCGCCACCGTCGTTCTGATAGGGGTAATCCTTTGTTTCCCCAACAACCGCAAAATCATCGACGCCGCGACTCACGACAATCCGCAGATGGCGGAACTCAAGGCTGCGATTCTCAGCCGCCAGAATCCTGAAGCCGCCAAGATCCCTGACGAGTTGAAACCCTTTACCGTCCGCCCGGAACAACACTCCGACCACGAGAACATCCGCTTCGGCATGGAGTTACTCAACTTCTTGCAGCCGCCCGCCGCCGGCCCGTCCAAGAAGCAACCTTGAGATCTCACGGGGTCTAACTTCCCGTCTTTTGAATTATGCAAATCAAGTCAGCCGTCTTTAACATCAGCGCCCGCGACATTCAATCCGCCCCGGACTGGGATAGGCCGGAGTTTGCCTTCATCGGCCGCTCTAACGTCGGCAAGTCGTCGATGATTAATATGTTATCTAACAAGAATGCGCTTGCCAAAGTTTCCGCGACTCCCGGAAAAACTCAGCTCCTCAATTTCTTCGTCATGAATGGCACCTGGAGCCTCGTGGACTTACCCGGCTACGGTTATGCCAAAGTCGCCAAGAGTGAGAAGATTAATTTCAACGAATCCGTCGGCGACTACCTCGATCAACGCGAGAACCTGCGGCTGGTGTTTGTATTAATCGACTCGCGTCTAACTCCCCAACCGATTGATATCAGTTTCGTCAGTTGGCTGGGTGAATGTTCAGTCCCCTTCGCCTTGGTCTTCACCAAAGCCGACAAACAATCACCCAAAAAAACGGATGCCTCCATCCAAGCGTTTCTCGCAAGCATTCCCCAACATCTAACCGCCGTTCCCCGCATCATCAGCTCCTCGAAAAGCCGCGCCGGGCGGATCGAGATATTGAAATTGATCGAACACACCCTTGCCACCGCGTAGGGCGATCGCTGGTCGCCGCGAGTTCCACCGATCCAGCGGGAGATTCGCGAAACGAATCAATTGTCCCTCAATGTTCGATTGTCGGACCCTGATCGTCCCTATCGATTCGTTTCGCAACGAACGTTGACGACGCGCCTCTCGCCGGGGACCGTAGGAGGGGCTAGCTCATACCAGTTAGAAAGCCGCGAAGGATCGTCTTGATCGCCGGTGCCGGGACCACTCCATTCGTAGGTGAGACCGGTTTCTACCGTCGGATTGCCGTCCGTCGGTTTGGCGACGATGTCCCAGGTGATTTTGCAGTAGCTGCCGAGGTATTCGGCAGGAAAACGCCAACTGTAACGGACTTTCTGAATATCACTCGTAAGCAAACTAACCCCGTAAGACTTAAATTCCGACCACCATAAAGAGTCAAAACAAGATCTGAATCCGACGTAGCTGGGAAGGTATATCCTGCTCCATCGAAGTGCGCTTTAATGCCTGTCGTGAATTGAGAAAGACTCCACGGATTCGTTCCCGGGTCCGTCCATGCAGAGGTAATCCATGCATCTTCCGGTATCGGATTCCAACCTCCATCCTCTATATCGGTTACTCCGCAAGGACCAAGACCGAGTGCCCAGCCGCGATACGAGATGGGGATTTCATCGGGGTAAGGGATGTAGCCGGGCGCGGGTCCGAGGTTGTGAAATGGTCCATTCCCGTAGTTTCCATACCAAGTAAAAGAGTAGGTAGTTAGACTCTCATACACCGCCACCGGCTCCAGATTCGGCAGTGTTTCGTAGTCGAAGTGATAGGCGGCAATGGCACTTCCGTCGTCAACTTCATCAGTCCTCATTCCGCTCGAATCCAGGCCAATGGTACCTACATAAACCAGCATGAACCCCTTGGCGTACGAAGGCTAAAACGTTGCGGTGATCATCTCATCGTTTTCAAGCACGCTGTTTGCGTTCCACGACCCATGATCCACCTCCAATGACACCCCGGACCGAGTGCCAATGAAATCGTCGGCATAAAGTGTGAATGCGCCACCCTTAAGCGCTGTTCCCGACTTATTAGTAATCTCAAGAGTATAATCTTGACTATCCATATTCCATTGTATCTTGACTTCAAGTTTTCCACGGAAGAAGTAATCCATCAATCCGGCGGTGTATTGAACGGCCTTGGGCAAAACGATTTGGTGGTGTTGCTTCAGCACGTCGGGGGGCTAATTGTCACAGAACCCTCTGTCTTCGACCAATACCCTCCTCCCCCACCGGCCCTACCATAACGGGCAGTATATTGCAGAGAGTAGTTTAGAACAGAATGTTTTTCCACCACGATTCCTGAATGCTCCTTCTTTAAAAACTTGCTTATACGGCTACGCCCGGAAATTGGATTTACCCCCGCAATTTCATCCCAAAGTGTAGCCCTCCCAACAGCGCCTGACACACCAAAGGATTCGAAATTGGTGTCGTCTATAGAGGGATGGGAAAATACATGTCCAGCATCGAAGAATGCAGGATGAGCGAGAGTATAACTAGCATCCTCACCCGAGTAATATCTTTGAATCTTAAACCGGTGTTTTTTCTCTCCGCCACAAATGGATAGTATGCTCTAATAGCTGCTGTATCCAGATAAGCCAACGGAACCAACCGCTCTCCGTATTCCTCAAGAAACAGAGACCGCTCGTGGGAAACACTTGGCCCTAGCTCCCTTTTCAGTTTTGCGCCGTCGTTATTATCATGCA
>JAYVEJ010000282.1:0-1903 GCA_043748885.1 Luteolibacter sp.
CCCTTCGGCGCGATCCGATAGATGATCCCGGATGCAGCATCGTCCTGAGTATCATGCCCACCCACGCGGGGGTCGGTCCAGTCGGCCACATAGAGTGCGCCATCCGGCCCTACACAAACATCAGAGGGGCGGAAGTTATACTTAAGCTTGGCTTCCGCTGCTAGAGATTGCTGCTTTTTGACACCGCCTGTGAAATCCGCACCATCGAAGTTTTTCTCGGCATTGGTGGTCACGAAATCGGTGCGATCTAACTTGAAGCTCGCGCCCTCCTTGGTGGGTTGATAGCCGAAAATCACATTTCTACCCGGCTCGCATGATAACAAGGTGCCTACGAATTTCTCGCCCAGCGCGCCGTTTTCATAATAGGCAACTCCTGTGGGCGAGCCACCACCATAGACATCGCCCGCAGGCATGGTCCCAGGATCTTCCTGCCGCCACTCCGCCACGGGTGTGTCTTGGCCCGGTCGTTTATCGGCATTCCAAAGTCGCGTCCCATCTTTAGAAAAGAAGCCCGCATTGCCATGTTCCAGAACATGTGTTGTGCGACAGGCTGGTGGATCATCATTATCATTTTGAAAGACATAACCGCGCGAGTTAAGGGTTTGTTCGTATGAATTCCGGTAGCCATAACCGACGACTTCCGCGTGACTCGCATCTGGGTTCATGCGAACGGTGAAGCCGCCGACATAAACAAAGCCATCATCGCTTTTTTGACCCGAGATTGCCAAGGTATCGACCGGCCATTCACCACCACCGCTCTTGTAATAGCCGCCGCCGATGCGGAACGTCTTGCCGGATTTGTCCGTGAAAACGCCGCAGGTATTCCCTTGGTTGAAGTAATATTTCCCATCGGGGCCGGCAGTTAGAGAATGCAGCGAGTGATCGTGGTTTCTACCATTAAATCCGGTGAGCATCACCTCTCGCGTATCACCGGACGCAGGATCGAATTTCCCGTCACGATTGACGTCGGTTAGTTTAAGTAAATTCGGCGGCTGGGAAACGATAACCACGTTATCGAACACCGCAATGCCGAGCGGCGAGACCAGTTCCAGATCCTGCCAGAAAACCTTCGAACTATCAGCTTTGCCGTCGCTATTGGTATCTTCTAAAATAACAATCCGGTCACCACCCGCTTGGCGACCGGCCTTTGAGCGGTAGTTTATACCCTCGGTCACCCAGATCCGGCCCTTGTGGTCGATGTCCATGTTAGTAGGGTTGAATAGCGCGGGTGAAGCAGCCCACGGAGTGACTTCCAAACCGTCTGGAAGGACGAACGATCCGAGCGGCATCGCTGGCGGCTCTTGGCTAGGTGACCAAGCATGGGCAGCGGAAACAGACGCGAGAATCAGGAACCGATAGAGATACTTCATAGGCTGGGTTGAGTAAATTGGAGTGCTACTACCGCTTTTTTAGCGGTCAACTGTCAACAAATCCGATGACCTGCTTTGACAAATCAATGCCTGCTGGATATCCAAGTCCATGCGATCCCTGATCAAACATGTTCTCAAGCGCAGTGAACCCACCGACTACCTCCACGTCGCAGGTTGGGTGCGAACCCGGCGCGACTCCAAGGCATTTTCATTCCTTGAACTCAATGATGGCACTTGCCTCGGCAACCTTCAGATCGTCGCGGATTCCGGGATTCCCGGTTACGATGCCATTTCAAAAATGAACACCGGCGCATCCGTGGAAATCCGGGGCAAATTGATCCCTTCCCCTGCCGCTGGACAGATATGGGAAATGCAAGCGACCTCACTCAAACTACTAGGTGAAGTCCCGGACGATTATCCCCTTCAGAAAAAAGGCCATAGTACGGAATTCCTTCGTTCCATCGCCCACTTGCGGCCACGGACGAATCTTTACGGCGCGGTTTTCCGCACCCGCAGCCGGATGGCCTATGCAG
>JAYVEJ010000283.1:0-1898 GCA_043748885.1 Luteolibacter sp.
AGGATCTCGGGCTGGCTTCCCGCCTCCACCTCTGGCCGGACAAATCTCTCGGAACCACCGGCGTTCTCCAGCGACAGTCTGATCCAGCCAACTACCTGCGGACATTGAACAAGGAGTGGAAGCGGATTAGTGAGTGGCCATAGAAAGTAGAGCATCTTCACGGGAGGATCGATCTTCGGAAATCATCACGGCGGAATCGGTACCTCCAGAGAAGGCTCCGACCACAAGGGCAGCCTCGAAATCCGGCCGCAATTTTCGATTGGCCCAAGTGGGAGAGGTTTGCGGCGATGTTACCGGATCGAGTTCTTTCTCCAAGGAACTCAGCACGAGATCTTTCAGTCTGGGGTCGGCTCGGGGAGGTGGTTTTCGATGGCGCTCGCTTGAGCCATTGCCTTCTCCGCGGCTTTCTGGTGCGGTTCGGCTTCTTCGGCGAGGTCGCTTTCGATGAGGAGTCGGGCGACTTTTTGCTTCTTGGCGGCGAAGGCGCGGAGGTCGGCGATGCGCTGGAGTTGTTCGGGGGTGAGGGCGGGCTTCTGCGGTGGCGGGGCATCGCCGGTCAACGAGCGGGTGGCGCGGGTGTTGAGGGTGATGAGTCGGGCGGAAACGAGGGCTTGCAGGGATGCCCAGGTGCTTTCGTCGAGGACGTGGAGCTTCGGTGGATTGCCGTGCCAGTCGTCTCGTGGAAGAGCGCGGAAACGGCGGCGGCGCGTTGCGGATCGCGGAGGACGGTGAGGATGACGGGTTCGGCCTGGCCGGGGAGCATGGCTTCCTGGCAATGGAGCAGGGCGTTTCCAAGGGTGGTGGAAGCGCGTTCGGTAAAGGCGAGGGCGGGATCGGCGGGCGAGATTGGCTTCGCGGCCACGCTTGAGCTTGGCCTAGCTGAGGGATTTTTCGGAGCCGTCGAGCACGCCTTCCGCGAGGTTCATCTTGGTGGCGAGCGTCTCGAGCATCATGTGTTCGAGAGTGTTCTCGGCGATGAGGTTGATGCCGGTGTGCCATGCGTAGCCGACGCCGTCTTTGTCCGCCCAGGCGCGGACTTTTTTGAGCATGCCTTCCCACTCGGAGAAGATGATGATTTTGACGTCGGGATCGGAGAGCGCTTCGTCGAGGATGGGGCCGAGTTCGTCGAGCTTGGGGCAGTCCTAGCAATCGCGGCTTTTGATGATGGAGGGGGAATCGCAGATCATGCGCATCATGCCTAGCAGGATCATGATGAGGTCCTGCTCGCTCTTCTTCAGCGGGCGGCGCATGGACGCCTGGATGAGCTGGGAGACCTAGCGTTTCACCTCGTCATAGTCCGCCTGCATGGCGGCAGTGAGTTTCACGAAATGGTTGCGGTCGGTGCGGTCGGGCAGCTCGGTCTCGACGTGGTGCTTGCGGCGGCGGAGCAGGATGGGGCGGACGCGCTCGCGGAGAGCCGCTAGATTCTGATAGTCTGCGGGGCGGCCCTTTTCGTCGAACTGATAGAAGTCGCGGTTGAAGCGGAACAGCGGCCCGAGCAGCGTGGGATCGAGGAAATCGACGATGGAGTAGAGTTCGTCGATGCGGTTCTCGATGGGGGTGCCGGTGAGATCGCGGACCTCGACCTGATAGACCATGCCGCTGGGCGAGACCACGCCGAAGTTGGAGAAAACGGGATGTGCGGGATCCAGATTGCGGACCGAGTGTTTTTCATCGATGGCGCGCTGGGTGCGGCGGAGAATTTCATCCTGATCCGAGGTGCGCCAGTCGGAGGCCGGGGGAAGCGGAATTGCAGCGCGTTTTTTCTTCGGGGATTTTTTCGCGGGCATGGTGGGGAGGCATGTCGGAGTTGCCCGACCCGGCGGCAATCCCAAACCACTCCTCGTCTCCGCCCGGCAGCACGGATGATGGGGTCCGCTTTCACGGATAGATTCCCT
>JAYVEJ010000284.1:0-5169 GCA_043748885.1 Luteolibacter sp.
GTCCGGGTCAGCGCCGGTGCGGTCGTGATGGCCGGTGCCTGCGTCGGCGACGGCTCGGACCTCGGCCCGAACTGCGTGATTTCAGACGATGTCGTCATCGGCAAAGACTGCCGGATCATGGCCAACGTCACGATCCGCGAGCGCTGCGTGCTCGGCGACCGCGTGATCCTCCAGCCCGGCGTGGTCATCGGCTCAGACGGCTACGGCTATGAATTTTCCGCAGGCCGTCACGTCAAGCTCGACCAAGTCGGGACGGTGGAAATCGGCGACGATGTGGAAATAGGTGCTAACACCACCATCGACCGCGCGCGTTTCGGCAAGACCCGCGTCGGCGAAGGCTGCAAGATCGACAACCTCGTCCAGCTCGGCCACAACGTCACGCTTGGCAAGCACTGCCTGATCGTGGCTCAAACCGGGATTTCTGGCAGCTCCCGCCTCGGCGATTATGTGACCGTGGCTGGCCAAGCGGGCATCGCCGGCCATGTGACCATCGGCTCGCGGGCGCAGTTAGGAGCGCGCAGTGGAGTCACCAGCAACCTAGCAGGCGACGCCATCTACTCCGGCAAGCCCGCCCAACCGATCCGCGATGAAATGAAAATGATGGCCCACGTCCGCCGCCTTCCCAAACTCATCGAGCGGGTGAAAGCCCTCGAAGAAGCCCTGCAAATTTCCCGGAAGAGCCCGTGAGGCTCTTTCTCGCCCCTCGTGGGACCGGCCCCGCCGAATGTTTGTTAGTCGGGACCCCGCCTGCATCTGCCTCGCTCACGACGCCACCTTGCACTGATTCGACGGCAAAGCTATTTCCCCCCACTGCGGGATGATTTTATGCGACAGCGGAGTCATTTTCCTCCACCGCAGAGCCTCCTCAATCCACTGCGGAACGCCGTTTCCCGACTGCGGACAAACTTTTCCCCACTGTTTACAAATCTTGCGCCACTGCGGAATTCCGTTTTTCCACCGCGAAACGCAATTTCCCCACTTCCGCATCCGGTTTTTCCACCGCGTTGTCAGGATTCCCGTTGTTTTCAATCCGTTGATCCACTGCGACACCTAGTTTCTCCACTGCATCTGCCTCGTTTAGCCCTAAATCAGGCAACCTGAGCAACCAAATGTCGCCTGACGGCGATTTCCGGACTCCGCAACACTTTTCCGCTTTCCGCCCTCCCCATCAACAGCCGGGTTGGGACGGATTAAGTAAGATGGCTGTTGTGCGAGATTGCGCCTTGCCCGCCGTCGTTCGCCCGTGCGATGTTCCCCGCATGGATGAAATCATCTTTGACGTGCGTGAGGACGAGGTGGATGGCGGCTACGTCGCCATCGCCCTCGGTCATGCCATCGCCACCCAGGGCGATACGCTCGAAGAACTCAGGGAAATGGCTCGCGATGCCGTGCGTTGCCATTTTGGCGACGGAGCGCCCGGTCCGATGCCAAAGATCATCCGCCTCCACTTCGTCCGCGACGAGGCTCTGGCGGTATGAAAGTCCCGCGCGACATCGGCGCGTCCGAACTCGTCCGCGCCCTGCGCATGCTAGGCTACCAAGCGGTGCGACAGGACGGCTCCCACATCCGTATGACCACCACGCTGGGCGGAACGCATCATGTGACGATTCCAAACCATCGTCCGCTGAAAACCGGCACTCTGCTCGGCGGTATCTTGAAACCCGTGGCAGTTCACCACAAGCTCACCATCGAGGAATTGCTCGACAAACTGGAGCTGTAAACCCATCGCAATCACCAGAAATGTTAAAATGTAAAACCTGACCCCGCCGAATCCATACCGCGACATGACCGAGCCGGTCGCATGGCAACGCGAAATGCGCGAGGATCGCCCGCTGCCGGGCCGCGATTGAGGTCATGCTCTTGAATACCAACATCGTCATCCATGCATGCCAGCCCGGCGGGAAATGACAAACCGACTCCATTCAACCGGTTAGTAACGCCTTTTCGCTTTCCGGCCTCTCCTTCGCCGGTCAGTTCGGGTTGCCGCCAGCGCAATTCGCACCAAACACCGCAGCCTCCGCCAAGTCGGGAACCGACGCGTGACATTCGGCATCAAATCAGGCACAGATGCTTTGCCATCATGCTGCTCTTCCTCGATTGCTGCTGCTTCAACCGTCCCTTCGACGATCTCTCACAGATTCGCGTCCGTTTGGAGGCGGAGGCGGTGGAATGGATTCTGGAGGAATCGAGAACAGGCCGCTTCACCATCGTCACCAGCGATTATTTGACTTTGGAACTTGCTCCGCAACCCCGATCCCGTCAAACGCGCCAACACCCTTGCCATGACCTCATACTCGGGAATCCACGTTCCGGTCTTGGAATCGGTGGCAACCAGGGCATCACACATCGAGAGCTTGGGTATCACCGGCTTCGATGCCCTACACGTCGCTGCCGCAGAAACCGCAGCTTGCGATTATCTCGTGACCACCGACGACCGCCTCCTCAAGAAATCCCAGCGACATCAGGATCACCTGAGGGGATCCCTTCTCAACCCCATCGACATCATTTCACTGCCATGACACTCACCGCCGAACTTAACCAGAAAGCCAAAGCGATTCTCATTCGCGAGCTTGGCCCCGTGGACTACGCGCGGTTTTTCCAGCAGTACGAACAAGGATCCGGCAATTACACCACTGACCGTCATCTATGGCTCGGCGAGGAAGGTGCCCGGACCCTCCACGAACAAGCATCCCAACTCGCCGCCAACGGCGAACTCCATCGCCCGATTGGCGCCAAACTGCTCTCCTCAGACGATTGAAAAAAGATCCCAATTGCCGGAAATGTTACGATGCGAGCGGCAACCGCCTACTGGCCGGATAGAGGCATGGAGTAAGTCTATCCGAATAATTTCAGTGCCTTAGGTTCATGCGCTCGAGGCCTTGATTCTACAACGACTTGGTCAAGAGAACCCGAAAAACTGACCCGAAAAATCTGGCTCCCTGGGTGTGCTGCTGAAAGCGAAACGCGATGGCAAAATTCTTTCCCTGAAAATCGAGATCGACCGCCTCGTCCAGGAGGCGAGCTTCGTCGTCTCTAACCGTGTTCGAAACACATTTCTAGCCGAAGCAGAGGAGGCTCCTTGAAAACATTCATCTCGATCCTTCCCTCCATGATCTCGAAATCAGGATGAATTTTGCTTCTTTGATCGGGAAGTTTTGTTTGTTCGCTGTCATCACGTCGAGGGACTTCTTCACCATCATTGGGATGGATTTCTCGAATGAGATCAAGAATCGCTCGAGGTTTTATGGGCGTATTCGAAAATTTTTGAGTGACCTGTTCTCCAAAGGAGAGGGGTCGCCTTTCAATCAAGGTTATCCTGAATTTGTAATCGAGCCTGATGATAGTCATTTGCTCTATCGCGCGACCAGCGACTCTGAGAGCGATTGGCTTTTCGAAAATGATCCTTGGCTCAAAATTGCCTCAGATAATGTGTCGGTGCATTCGGTTCGCCAAATCAATTTTGAGACTCCAGAGATTACTTTGGCTATCCAGCACTCATTTCACGGGAAAGTGACTGCAATGTCTGGTGCGCCGGTTTTTTCTTTCTCCGAATCCAATGATTCTGCTGTTCATGATTCTGCCGCAATCCAGTTGCTTGACCCAGGCGATCAACGAAGCCTGCGACGAGGAAAAAGGGCGACATCGAGCTGTTGGAACTCATCGCCAAGGGCCCGCAGGCGTTCATCCTGCAACAGGGCTGGTGGAGCTACGGTTCTGGAAAATGGTCTGAAGCAGCCACATTTCTTTTGCATCTCGCTGCGCGGGCGAAATGAATTTCGCGGTCCATTGAGGAGGAGGACGAGTCGGTGATCGGGCGGGAGCTGGTGGCGGAGGTGCGGCTTGCCCCGAGGCCGTGGCCAGACCGTCGTTTTCTAGCCCGCGATCCCGCATCGGCGCACGAAAAACGCGGGACTCAAGTGTCCTAACGGTTCGCGCAACGGATCGATTTCCTCCGCTGGGCCGTGGAACTCCAGCCGCGTGAGATCAGAGACCGTGAGCATTTCCCCGAGGATCTCGCCGATGTTTTCCAAATGCTGCAGCACGCCCGCCGCGCCTTCGTAGCCTTCCCGGCAGAACACCGCATCGTCGAGCACCGTGAATTCATAGAACAAACACAACGGCTCGCCTTGGGTCTTCGCGACGAATTTTTCCATCACCGCCTGCGCCTGATCCTCCTTGCCCGGATGAGTCTTAAAATACGGATGAATGGTAACGAGGTTGGCGGGTAAGCTCATGGTGGGCGGGATGTTAGCCGCCCACCCGGAAATGCAAGGAAATCATCGCCTGCGGCGACCCGTCATTCCGTTTTGCGGCTCGCCAACGCCACCACCGAATGCACGATGAAACCTAACACGACCCCCGCCACCAGCACGATCCAGAAGCCCGGGTTTTGATAGATTTGCTCCGGCGGATTCATCCCAAACACCGCCACCAACGTGGCTAACGGAAAGAAGAACGCAGCCAGCCGGTTGAGTCGGCGGGCTTCGTGGTTAGCCGCCGCGGCGGAGATCGCCTGCTGGGTGGCTGACTCGGCGAGGGTGAAATCCATCCCCGCTTTGGCATCGGCAGCGACCAGCTCGATGGCGCGCTCCAAGTCGTTCGCCAGATCGCGCAACGTGATAATGCGAGTGTCCCCCGGCAGCGCCTGGCGGGTGTCTTGGATGACCTCAAGCATGCTGCGGGTCGCCCGTTGCAGCGGGTGCATGTGCCGCATCACCTCGAAATACTGCCGCGCGGATTTCGCAGTTTCCACCTCATCATCCAGCCGGTGGATGGCGGTCCGGTAAGCAGTTAGATGTGTCCCCAAGCCACCGAGGCCACCCTCGACCGGGAAACTTCTCCACTCGCCCGCCGGACTGCGCCAGACCACCACCGCGCTGCGAACTTCATCGTCCTCCGCACGGGGCGCTTGGTGGAGCAGCAGCAGCAAATGGCCGTCTTCGCGGATCAACCGTTGCTTGCCGACCCTTTCCCCCAGCCGCACGCGGATGGCATCCGGCAACTCCCAGGAACTCGGAATGTAAGTGGCGTTCTCCATGGGTCTAGCAGCGCATTTTCCACCCTACCGAGCAAGCCTGCTCCGTTTACCAAGGGGCCGCGAAACAACTCCCCTCAGCCCCTGCGTGTGGCTGCCCACTCCCCTCTGTTGCCAATGAGACGAACCGACCT
>JAYVEJ010000285.1:0-5168 GCA_043748885.1 Luteolibacter sp.
CGTGTGGCTGCATATCGGCGTGCTCGGCCCCAAAATCGTCAAACTGCCGGGCGACGGGACGACGGCCCCCTTCCCTCCGGCTCGCGTGGCTGACAATCCCCTGAGCATTCTGGATGTGTGCGATCTGGTATTCATTGACCCGGTTTCCACCGGCTACAGCCGCGCTGAGAAAGATGTGAAACCTGGTGACTTCCACGGTCTGGACGAGGACATCGAATCGGTGGGTGATTTCATCCGCCGCTGGGTCAGCGAGCATGAGCGTTGGGCGTCGCCCAAATATCTACTGGGCGAATCGTACGGCGGGATCCGCGCTGCGGGACTTACCAACCATTTGCAAAGTCGCTACGGGATGAGTCTCAACGGGGTTGTCCTGCTATCGACCTTGCTGGATTTTTCCACGCTCCAACCGGCCCAAGGAAATGATCTCGCTTACCTAGTTTACCTCCCATCACTGACCGGCGTGGCGCATTTTCACAAAAAAGTTGAGGGGGATCGCGATGCCCTGGTCAAAGAGAGCACGGAGTTTGCATTTGGTGATTACGCGGCCGCCTTGCTCATGGGAGATGCACTTGACCCGGTGGCCCGCACCAAGCTCGCTGCTAGATTGGCACGGCTCACTGGCATCGACGCCGCGATCTGGCTGTCTCACGACTTGCGGCTCGACTCCGCGTTTTTCCGCAGTGAATTGTTGCGCAAGGAAGGCAAAGTGCTGGGCCGCTTCGACGGACGTGTCGCATGGGACGCCACCGATAGGTCGGCAGATTCACCCGAATACGATCCATCCTACTCCCTCGCCTATGGCGCGTTTTCCACCGCCATGCTTGACTATCTCGGTCGCGATTTAGGATATAAAGAAGACCAACCTTACGAAATTCTAACTGGGAAAGTCCAGCCGTGGCGATGGAACTCTAACAACGAGGTCGTCAATCTCAGCGGTCGTCTCGCAGCAGCCATGAGAGACAATCCGCATCTGCGGGTTTTAGTAATGGGTGGCCGCACCGATCTGGCAACTCCGCCGGAAGGAGTCGCGTATTCGGTCCGCCACATGCTAAACCTTCCGGCCAATCTCCGGCAAAACATCTCGACCGCATTCTTCGACGGTGGCCACATGTTCTATCTCAATCCGCCCGATCTGGTGAAATGCCGGGCTGACATCGTTAAATTCATTCAAGGTGGTAACCCGTGAATGAGCCGTCTCCCGGTGAGTCCCATGCAGTTTCGGAATCTGATAGAGCACTTGGCGATTGCCATTACCCTTCGCCCCTATGACCGCGACCCATGAGGGCGGAGAATACTCTTCACATTATAAGTAAGACCGCCTACGAATCTGGCAGGCAATGCGCTTTATTTGTATCCTCATTACCCTCTAGCTGCTAACACGAACACCTCTATGAAAACGAAAGCACTCCTGTTTTTATCAACTGCCAGCCTGCTTCATGCAGGAAGTTCCGATTTGGAAACCACCATCGCCCCCAAGCCGGAACCGTGGATTAAACCAGTCATCGATATCCGCGCCCGTTATGAATACGGCGATACGGACCAATTAGATACCTCCCAAGCCTTCACCGTTCGCGAGCGGCTCGGATTACAAACTCAAGCGTGGAATGGATTCAGCGCACTCATTGAGGGCGAGTTCAGCCAAGCCGTCATCGACGACTATAACGGAGGTGCTGGACCCACTGCCGATCCTTTCAACCCGACAAATACCGTCATTGCGGATCCTGAAACCAATGAACTCAATCAAGGTTATATTCAGTATGAAGGATACGACACCACCGTCAAAGCAGGTCGCCAGCGGATCATCTATGACAACGCCGCTTTCATCGGCAACGTCGGCTGGCGCCAAAACGAGCAAACCTATGACGGCATCTCCATCGTTAATAAGTCAATCGACGGACTCACCCTCAATTATGCCTATATCGCCCAAGTGAATCGGATCTTTGGCTCCGATGCCGATTCACCGATCACCGCTGGCCCACCGCCATTCACGAACGTCCAAGATGTGGATTCGAGTATTCACTTATTCAATGCCTCCTACGCGGGAATCAAAGGCGTGACCCTCGGTGGTTATGCCTATATCATGAACTTTAAAGATATCTCCACGTGGGATAACAATACCTTCGGACTCAGCGCGAAGGGAACACTCGGTGGCATTGCGCTATATGGTGAACTGGCCTACCAAGACAAAGCGGCTGGTGGAGCTTTCGAAACGGATGCGTTTTATGGTCATATCATTGCGACGAAAGCATTTGGCGCGCAATCGGTGTCGCTTGGACTGGAGCACCTCGACGCGGGATTCCAAACCCCGCTCGCCACGGTCCACGCCTTCAATGGTTTCGCGGATGTTACCGATGCCGCCCGAATCTCCGGTGCGCACAATGGTCTGACTGATCTTTATGTAACTCACACGTTACCGATCTTCTGTGGTATCAAATGGATGAATGCACTCCATGCGTTCGGTGATGACGAGGTCTCCACCGGATATGGCTGGGAATATGACTCCGTCCTCACCAAGAAGTTTGATGATAACTTCACCGCGATCGCCAAGCTTGCGGTGTTCGAGGGCGGAGACGATGCCTACACCGGTCCTTCCGGTGGCCCTGGACTCCGGACCACCACCCGGGCTTCCGTTGAACTGGACTATACTTTCTGACGTTGGTTTCGTCGGTGACTGCACGGGTCACTTCAGTCAAACGAAGTGGCCCGTTCTTTTATTCCGTTAGCGAGGATGGCATCGCCGCGAAGGCCATTTCACACAGTCCGATGAATGCTTCTTCCACCAGACTTGGCTCCCGTTTGGGCGAGTGGAAGAGTCCCCACTCGCGCTCGATTCCGGGTTCGTCGATCATGACAACCCTCAAACTGCCGTCCTCGATTTCGCGGGTCGCCACCCATGGGGCGACGATGCCGACTCCGATTCCGAGCTTGGCCATTTCTTTAATGGCTTGCATATCTCCAAGCACCAAAGGCTTCTTCCCGTGGCCGCCTTTTTGTTCCAGCCATTCTTCAATTAACCGATACGTCTCGGTGGCCTTGGCATAGATGATAAATTGTTGATCATTGATGGTGGAGAACACCGCGGAACTATCAATTGCCCATGGATGGAAAGGTGAAACTACAAACGCGAGACGATCCTTGAACATCGGGTGATAGCCATCTTCGCTCTTTCCTCGCGGCTTGAGACCCACCACAAGATCGAGGTCGGTGCTGGCCAGTCGATCTAGCAGAACCGTGGTGTCCCCGGCTTCAATGATCGGTTCACATCGCGGAAAACAATCGCGGAATTCCCGCAGCACGGAGGGGATTAGAAAATGACAAAGGCTGTGCGGCGCACCGATGCGGATGCGGGTTTGGCCCCAGCGGCGCAAACCATCGAGATCGCGGCTCGCTTGTTCTAACTCGAAGATCACGCGTTTGCATCTTCTCAAGAGTGCTTCCCCTTCCGCTGTCGCGGCGACGCGCTTTCCGGTCCGATCCAGTAAACGACAGGAGAGTTGCTCTTCGAGTGTCCGCAGAGAATGACTTACAGCCGATTGAGTGACAAAGATCCGCCGCGCTGCGAGCGTGAAACTGCCTTCTTCGACCACGGCCACAAATGCCCTCAGTTGTCTTAAATCCGGAACCCAATCCATAATGAACATCTCTCATTGAAAGCTCGTCCGTGATGAGCAGCGCTTGTGCCAAATTCTTCCCTTAGGCATCCCACGCCCGCGCTGGTTTGTCAGCTTGGACCTTTGGAAGCGTTAGCTTCGGTGTGGGTTTCCCGCATTGGTTCACGGCGAAGGCTGCGGCCACGACTAAAACGACGAGAGCTGCTGAAGTCAGGGATAGAAATTTGAGCGGAGTCGGCTGGGTCGTTTCCGGGGAGGTGCCGGGCTGGGGCGCGTCCGGTGGGGTGTCGGCGGGATTGAAGACCTCGAACTGATAGGGTGGCAACGAGAGAGTTTCAGGAAGATCAATTCGCCGCAAAATCAGGCCGTTAGGGTCCGCTAGAAAAAGCCGCCCGTTTTGGAAGCGACCTAGCGTACACCAAAAAGGAGCAATCCCGGTGAGCGGAAGTGTGACCTCCGACGCGGGCGACGCGCCGATCCTGGCATGGGTGCCTGGTGGAAGGTCGAACTCAACCTGCAAGTCGGGACTGTAAGAGCGGAGGTGGATTGCGTGGGGCGACATAAGACGTCTTAGTTCCTGAGTCCATAGAGACCGCTTGAGCCGCTAGACTCAAGGACAATCGCCCCGAGCGGCTTGGTGGGCATGCATGAGGAGTAGGCCCAGTAAGGTGCTCCACCTTTTAAAGACAACGGCGGGTTCGTTGCCGGGGCGCATTTCTATGCCGAGGCTGAGGCAGAAGTTTGCCACGAAGTAGCTGTGATAAACGTGGCTGGGCCGACCTAGAGGTTTTTGGGGATTGTAGCCACTCCCCCCACCTTCCTGGCGACGGTAGAGGGGCTTGACGTTGTCGTCGATGCCCGAGGATCCAAGGCCGGACTAATACGGGTGAGATGCCGCCCCGAGGATCTGGGTGGAGAGCCAGTCGAGGCCGGCGGTTTCCTCAATGCGATCCACGGCGAGGCGTCCGGCATCTTTGCTGACGGAGCCTCGCAATCCTAACAAGCCGGGGGTTGATGCCATTGCCACGCCCGCTATTGAGGTGGACGTAGCGGGAGTGACCAGCGGCCAGCTTCCAGAATGAGTTCCAGAGATGATTTTCGGCTCACCTTGGGGGTTACGGGAAATCCACGTCGTTGGCGCATCCATGAGGTTGCGGTTCCATCATTTACTGTGATTTGGCAATCTCTCCATTTTCCTCTTTAGGGTTACCAACCTTGGAACTGCAGGACTACCAACTCCGCGCCGTCCCCGGCCCGGACTACTCTGCGGGCGACGCCACCACCCTCCACACCTTCTTACCCACCGCTCCGCGCGAATTTGTCACCGCTGCCGGCTTCGCCATCCCCGGTGCCGCCATGACCTACAAACTGTTCGTCCGCCTCACCACCGGCAACGAATCCGGCAGCGAGGTGCCCGCTGTGATCCCCGGCGAAGATCGAACTGGGAAGGGAAGAAGATGCATGAATGCCGTGGGCGAGACGCCCACGCTCGTGAGGGGCGGGATCGGGCCTTGTCATTTCGGGCTGGCGCGGGCTTGCTGCGGGTGTGCAGAACCC
>JAYVEJ010000286.1:0-5152 GCA_043748885.1 Luteolibacter sp.
CGGACGTTGCCATCACCCGTGATCGCTTCGCGGGCGTTGACCAATAGATTTGTCACGACGCTGTGCATCGCTTCCCGATCGAGTTTGAGTTCGGGCACCACTGCGAGATCGCGCTGGATGAGGCAGCCCTGCTGCATTTCCCGATCCAGTCCAGCGATCACCTCGGCACACAAAAGATCGAGCCGACAAGGGACCAAACGGAGATGCAAGTCGTGACGCAGGCTGCTCAATTTCAGAATCATTTGATTGATTCTCTCCACCGTCCGGCCCACCGCCTTGACCGCATCCGCCCGGAACTCGGGATCGTCGAAATGCACCGGCAGGTTCTGCAATGTTAGATTGAGACTGTTTGCGGCGTTTTTAAGGTCATGCACAAAGAAGGTGGACAAGGTCTGAAACGCCTCCAGCTCCTTGGCCTGTAACACTTTCTCCGTGAGCGAGCTGCTTAACAAGGCGGCTGCGAGTTGATCGCCGATGCAGGCCAGCAAGTCGATTTCCTCGTGACTGTAGGGCACGCCGTTGACCCGGTCGGCGAGGATCACCAAGCCGACGAGCCGCTCGGCAGCCACCAGCGGGATCACCAGCCGATCCCCCCCGTGGTCAAACTTCGTCGGACAGCTCTCGCGCAAAACAGTCGCCCAAGCCTCTGTCCTCTTCTCCAGATTGAAGGGCCGTGCGAGTGCTTCGATTTCCGCCAGCCAGCTCGGACTGAAAACCCATGACGGTTGATCGCGCCGCTTCTCCGTCGAACTCAACCAATTCAGCGTCGGCGGATCTAGGATGGCTTGTAAAACGGTCACTCCGAGCACATGGAAGTTCTCGGAAATCACCTCCGCAGCGTGAGTTCCAAGTTTGACGTCATCAAACACGCTCGAGGTCCGCCGCGTGAACTCGGTCCAGATCTTGCGGAAATCGTGCTCAGCCCGGTGGAAATGGCGGCTCACAAAACGTTGCAAGCTCGTCTTGAAACGGTCTGAAAGTAGAAGGACGGTCAGTCCCACCAGGCCGATCAGCACCACCAACGCTTGCGCCGGAAAGCTGGCAATCCCGCCTAACATCGCCACCACCTGAGCGAGCACGCCGACGATCAGAAAGTAGCCCCCCGCCAAGATGATGGTCAAAGAACCCTGCAATACCGCCCTTGAAGGATAAAGATCGAAGGCTCCAAAACTTGCGCGGGTATGACCGACGATCATCAACAGACCACCCAAACCCACCGCGATCGTTTCGAGACGGGCAAGTGCCGGATCATAACCGGAGAAAAGAAGCAACTGGCTGAGCGTGTAAAGCTTCACTCCGAAAATCAACCCTGCCCCAAGAACCAGGTATTTGATTCTCCAACGAGTCATTCCCACGGAAGCCCGAAACGTCTTTTCGAGATTCGTGAGGATTCCCACGGTGATCAGCAACATCACCATCACCCAGACTTTCCCGAGTGCCATCCAAGGCAGGTTCACGCCCCGGTCGTGGCCGGACGTCATGACGATGGGGCTGCTGCAAAAAATCAAAATCGCAGGTGGAACCACCAGTGCCGCCACCAGTCCCCACCTCCAGCGGCGCAGAAAATCCGCCCGGTCGCCCCGTGCATACACCAAGCTGAAGCACAGCCACACACCCGGCACTAGAGATTTTAGGAACATCGAGCGCCACAGCCAGATGCCGACATCCGACCGACGGGACGCCAGCACCATCTGGGGACTGAGCAATTGCTCTGCGGCTATCAAAGCCATGCCGGCAAAAAAGAGCCAGCCCACCAGCGCGGTCGGTCGCACCACCACCGCTACAATGCCGCAGAAAACGCACAAACCTCCAACGAGCCATGGAAGCACTGTTTGCATCGAAAAACTCAGTCTCTCTCCGGCAGACGATTTGCAGGTGAATTTCCACCCTCTGTCGGCTCTTCCCTGACGGTCGTCGATACTGAGCCTAATTTCGCGGGCAATAGCCAGCGCTTGGCGAACGACTGGGAAAACACCCACAAGCAGGAAGCGTTAGTCGCCGCGTAGCGCCAAAACATCCGCCGCGGCTCCTGAATCACCCGGTAAAGCCACTCGATGCCAATCCGCTGCATCCATTGCGGCGCCCGCTTCACCAAGCCAGCCATCACGTCGAAACTGCCGCCCACGCCCTGGATCACCCGGCTGCCGAATTGCTCTTTCCATTCGTCAGCCAGCCGCTCCTTGACCGGCGATCCCATTCCCAAGAATAGGAAATCTGGAGCCACGGCATGGATCTCCGCGACGATTCCGGGGATCTCCTCTGACGAGAAATACCCGTTCCGGAATCCCGCCATCCTTGCGCCGGGGAAATCGCGGGCAACGTGACGGACGCAGGTCTCCACGATCGCTTGCTTGGCTCCGAGGAAATACACCGAGAAGCCCTCGCGATCCGCGAGTTCCAGCAGCTTACGCATCAGCCCGATGCCATCGATTCGTTCCGGGATGTGGAGGCCGAGCAGCGCCGCCAGCGGCAGCATTGGCTGACCATCCGCCAGCACATAGTCCGCGCGGCGGAGAAGCTCTCCCATCTCGGGATCCTTGCGGACCATCGCCACTTTGTTCGCGTTCATGAACTGGATCACCCGTGGCGCCGCCTTCATCCGCACGGCACTTTTGAGTTCATCCAGCAGTTCCGAGCTGGTCAGGCAGTCCACTGGACAACCGAGAAATTCCGCCCTTCGTGTCTCGCTCGTTTTCATTTCAGGATGCGCCCTTTCCAAGCAAGACCACGGGAATAGTCCGCAGCAGGATTTTCAGATCCAGCCATGTGGACCAGTTGTCGATGTATTCGCGGTCCAGTTCCATCCATTCTTGGAAGGATAACTCGTTGCGCCCGCTCACCTGCCACAGACAAGTGATTCCTGGCCTGATCGAAAGTCGCTTGCGGTCGGTCCAGTCGTAGAGATCCACCTCGCTCGGGAGTGGCGGGCGTGGTCCGACCAAGCTCATTTCACCCATCGCCACGTTCACCAACTGAGGCAGCTCGTCGATGCTCAACTTGCGGATCACCGCGCCCACCTTGGTCACCCGTGGGTCTTTTTTGATTTTAAAGACCGGGCCGTCCACCTCGTTGAGATGGGCCAGCGCCTGTTTGCGTTCTTCCGCGTCCACCACCATGGAGCGGAATTTCAACAAGCGGAAGACCCGCTTGTTCATGCCGATGCGTTCCTGCGCGAACAGCACCGGCCCCGGGGTGGTCAACTTGATCAGCAGGGCGGTCACCAACAGCAACGGACTCAAGAGAACCAGCAACGTCACCGCAGCAACCACATCCAGCAGTCGCTTCAGCAATAGTTGAATGAGCAGATTCTCGCGGAAAAACGTCACGACCTGGTCGCCGTCGAATTCCTCGACCTGCGCCCGCGCCAGCGCCTTCAGGTCCAGCGTCTCCGGGATCAGCCGAACGACCACCCCCAAATCTTGGCAAATCTGAATCACTTCGCAGACCCGAGGGAAATTCCGGCGCAGCGGCAGACAAACCATCACCTCGTCCACAATCCCTTTTTTCAAGACTTCGCGTAGCTCGGAAACGTCTCCCAAGTCGCCCCATTTTGCGCCAATCGCCGCCCGCTGGGGTTCCCGCTCGGGATCGCCGAAAAGGAAGCCGACGATCTCGTAGCCCAACTCCACCCGTGCCTCGATGCGGTTCGCAAGATCGAACGCCTTATCGGTCCCGCCTGCGAAAATGATGTGGCGCCGGTTTCGTCCTGCCCGCCGCCATGCGCGGAGGAAAGATCTCAGCAGGATGCGACTCGCAATCAGCACAAAAGTGGCCGTAACCCAGAACAGGGAAACCACCATCGGGGTGACCATTTTGATGGAAAACATCGCTCCCGCCAGCAGCAGCAGCAAGCTAGTCACAGTCACCGCCTTGGACAGTTCCAGAGCCTGACGTTGCAGGGTAGTAACGCGATTCGCATCGTAATGCACCAACTTGCCGAAGACATAGAACCAGCCGACGAGCACCCCCACCATCGCCAGCCCCTCGGACGCTTGATAGCTCTTGTTTAGCACTTCAAGGATGAAATCGAAATGCCCCCTCTCCTCCAGGTAAGCGACGAGCAGCACGAAGACACCGATCAGAACCGCCTGATCAAACACCCTGAACGCGTGAATCAAAATTTTATGCCGCAGACGGATCATCAGAAAAACGGGTGGTAGGCGAATCAATACCGCTGAGTCAGCAATGACTTACCAATTGCTGCGTTTGACATAGAGCACGTCAAACGGCCGCAGGTAGAAGGGCTGTGTTTCGAAACCCGCCAGCGTGTCGTTCAAGTTCAGAATATAGCGCTTCTGTTTGCCGCCTTGATTCCGAATCACAAACACCTGCTTCGGATTGGCCAGCTTCGAGAATCCTCCTGCTTCCATCACCGCTTCAAATGCGGTCAAGTGCCGGTCCAGCTCGACCTTTCCGGGATTATTCACCTCGCCGGAGACATACACCGCAGCGGCGGATTTTTCGACAGCGACCAGCACCGTCGGGTCATTGAGGTGAGGGCCATAAAGGGACGTCAACGATGCCTGCAGCGAACTGATGCTGCGTCCGGCGGCCGTCACACTTCCCACCGTCGGCAGACTCACCTGACCGTTCGGCTGGATCTTTTGGGCCTGGTTGAATTCCGGTGCTCCGGCGTAGCTAAATCGCAACACATCGCCGACCGCGAGCACACCGCTTGGAGTGGCGACAAATGCTGTGGGAGGAATGTTGGAGGTGGCTGCGGATGATCCGCACGAGGTCAGTCCCGGTCCGGCAAAAAGCGCCAGTGCTGGGGCGATGAGCCACAACCCGGTGCGACTGAGGGCCGGGCGAAGGAGAGTGGAAACGATGCGCATCATTGCGCCCGGCTTGGTGTTGATGTGCGATTTCATAACGATAAGGAGAAAGGGGGTGACGGTGGCGAAAAAGGGCCAAAACTGGAAATCACCCCGGCTGCAGGGTGTTGATCATTACTAGGCATCGCGGAGAGCGGAGTCACTCTCATTCTCGGGATGGGCGCGTTTGAGCTCACGACGACGGCACAAGGCCGCCACCAAGAACAGCGGAACCAGCGAAGCCGCAAAAAACAAAGGACCGCCCCGGTGGTGAATCCAACTATCGATCATTTCCGGCCCGTAATGGTCGCATAGCAGCCCGATCACCAACACCCGCA
>JAYVEJ010000287.1:0-5151 GCA_043748885.1 Luteolibacter sp.
TGGCCTTTGACGGCACTCGCTTTAATCTCCGTAACACCCTCGCCGGTCAAATCTTCGCCCGCCAGTCGTTGCCGGACCGCTGCCTGATCCTTGCCGACCGACTCTTCGGCATCCCCTCGCTGATGTGGGAACTCCTGCCGATGCTTGAAAAATCCGCCAGTGCCGTGCTTTTTCGGGTCAAATCCACCCTCAAAGTCACCCATATCCGGCAGCGCTGCGGGCGGCTCATGGCGGCTGCGCATCCCCGTGATCAAGCCCGGCACCCGCCTTAAAATCGGCACCGGTCTCTTGCACGAAATCCACGCTGAAATTCACGACGAAGGGAACCTATGTGAAGGAAGTCGTGTTGCGGGGCAACAAGCAGGTGGCTTTCAGCGTCCGCGCCGCTGGCTTCCGGGCGATCAAGGTCACCGCCTCTTGGGCGGAACCCGTCGCCCAGCCGGATCCTTCCCAATGTAGGCAGCTCCGGGTCTTTCCTTGGCATCCGCGGCTATCTTGGAATCGAATTCCTCATCGACGGGCAGGTCCGCTACGGATGGATGGAACTGGACAATTATAACTGGGATCAAACCAAGATCCATGGCTGGGCCTATGAAACCGACCCCGGCAAGTCGATCCTCGCGGGCAGCATCCCCGATGCCGTCCGCCCTGCTACTCGCCTGCGCCACGTTGGGTTCATGTCTGCTGTTTCGCAGGCACCGTTCACTTCTAGCCCCTCTCCGGTAACAAGTTCGACATCAACACTGTTTGGGTAGGGCAGCTTTATCGCCACACCGGACCTGTTGCTGAGTCTTTCAATGGAATGAAACAGCTAACAGCGGTGGTCTGTATACCACCTCGCAGCTTCGCATACGCCCGCAGGTCGCCGACGCATTGGGTAACTTCTGCTAGATTTGTTTGCCAACTTGATGGACTCAAACAGGGTGAGCTTCCTGAACGACCGGCACTGCACGGCAATCGCGAAGCCGCTTGCGTGAAAGCGGGTTGGGAAAGCGGCGCACCGTTCGCGCACCGTCAGCAGCGCGGAGGCGGCTGGGAAGAGGGAGAAGAGCGAGCAGGCCATGGATCTGCGAGGAGTGACGCAGCCGTTAGTCGTTATTCTTGATGAGGGCGTTCTTGAGTTTGGCGAATTCCTTTTCGTTGATGATGCCTTGCTGACGGGCCTTTTCCAAATCCGTCAACTGTTGGCCGACGCTGGCCTCGTTCTTGCTGAGGACTTTGGAGCTGCTGAAGCATGAGGTAAGGCTGCTGGAAATAACGCCTAGCAGGACGCTTGATAGAATGGAGCGGGAGTTCATTTGGGGAAGGAATTGGATCGCCAGAAGATGCCAGATCACGCCAATGCCACCAACAATTTCTGATGGATGCCGCCGAAGCCGCCGTTGCTGAGGACGGCGATCACGTCGCCGGATCTCGCGGTTTGTTTGACCGTGGCGATGATGGTCTCGATGTCCGGCAGATACCAACCGTGGCCGCCGAGGCGGGCGATGTCGGCGGAGAGTTGGTCAGGATTAAGCCGGTCGTTTTCTGGAATCTTGTGAAGATCCGGGATGGCGGCGACCACGGCGAAATCTGCGGACGCGAGGGCTTCGGCGAGTTCGGCTTGGAACACCGCGCGGCGGGTGGTGTTGGAGCGCGGCTCGAATAGGATCCACAACCGCGAGTCCGGGTGGCGCTGGCGCAGGCTTTGCACCGCGAGGCGGATGGCCGTCGGATGATGGGCGAAATCGTCGATGACCTTGATGCCATTCACCTCGCCGCGGAGTTCCTGGCGGCGGGCGACGCCGTCGAACGACTCCAGCCCGGCGCGGATCTCATCGACCGTTAGGCCGGCGAAGGTCGCGGCGGCGGCGGCCATCGCGGCGTTGCGGACGTTGAACTCGCCGGTCATGCGGGTGGAGTAGGCGATGCCGCCGAGGGTGAACGAACTGCGGTCGGGCTGATAGTCGGGGGTGCCGATGCGCAGGCTGTTAGTCTCGCCGAAGCCGACGCTGGTGACCGGGCAAGGGGCTTTCACGGCGACATCGAGGCAGTTCTGTTCGTCGCCATTGACGTAGGCCATGCCGCCGCGCGGGACGATGTTGAGCAGGCGACGGAAGGTGAGTTTGATTTCGTCGATGTTGTTATAAATGTCCGCGTGGTCGAACTCGACGTTGTTGACGATGACGCACTCGGGCAGGTAGTGGAGGAATTTTGAGCGCTTGTCGAAGAAGGCGGTGTCGTATTCGTCGCCCTCTAACACGTTGAATTCGGAGTCGGTGAAATGCGCGCCGTGGCCGAGATTTTTCGGCAATCCGCCGATCATGTAGCCGGGATCGCGGCCGGCGTTTTTGAAGATCCACGCCAACATCGCCGAGGTGGTGGTCTTGCCGTGGGTGCCGGAGACGACGAAATTGCGTTTCCCCCGGAGGAAGAATTCCTTCATCACCTCGGGCAGGGAATGATAGAGCAGCTTGCGGTCAAGCGCCGCCTCGGCCTCGGGATTTCCCCGGGAAATGGCGTTGCCGATGATCACCACGTCGGTGTCGGCGGGGATGTTCTTTTCAGCGTAGCCTTCCGTTAGTGTGATGCCCTGGCCACGGAGAAAGTCCGACATCGGCGGATAGACGTTGGCATCGGAGCCTGTGACGGTGAAGCCGCGTTGTTTCATGGCGGCGGCGACGGCACCCATGGCCGTGCCACAGATCCCGGTGAAGTGAAAATGATTCTTGTCGGACATCGAAGGGCGCGAGGCTAGGCGGCGATTTCCGACCTGCCAATCAGGAATAACGGGGGCCGGAAGTTCCTCCGGGACGCCTCGAATCACTGAGAGATTCGATCATGCTCTTCCGGCTCGATGTCGGGCACCTTGGCGAGAATGGCGTCGAACTTCTCGCGGCTGCCGCGCGCGGCGCGCTCGCGGAGATAGCTATCCGCATCTAGCACCGCGACTTTTTCGGCGAGGGCGGTTGCGATGAATTGGTCGAGCGGCACCCCGTCGTCCTGCGCGAGCACTTGGGCGCGGCGGCGGAGAGATTCTGGAATATTGACGCTCAGAGTGCTCATGGTGCCGATAAAATACGCAGGAATTGATCCGGTGTCACTGCCCGAATCCCGAGAGACTCCACCCCGCGAAAATCCCGGATGTTGTGGGTGATGATGAACGGGGCATTGCCGGCCAAGGCCAGTTCCAGAATCAAATCATCTTTTGGATCCGGCAAATGGGGTCGCCACAGGAAATGAATCCGGCATTCCAGACACTCGGAGAGGATGTAGTCCAAAAAATCCCCTATGTCCTGCTCCGTGACGCCAGCAATCAGCCCTGGGCGTCGCAGGACATCTTCGTATTCGAGGCAAAGCGGCGGCGAAATAATCGGTTGGAACAGCAGCGTGCCGAGTTTTTGCAACAGCAGAAAAGATGCTCCTCGCTGCGAACGCAAAGCGGACACGAGGACATTGGTGTCGATGACCACCCGCATTCCTGACAGCCTGTCGCCTGCCTAACAAGGATGCAAGATCGGATATACAGTGGTGCCCATGGCCGTGCCAGAGATCCCGGTGAAGTGAAATTTGTTCTTGTCGGACATCGAAGGGCGCGAGGCTAGGCGGCGATTTCGGGGCTGCCAATCAGGAATAGTGGGATGTTCCTCTGCCGCGGGCAGAGCGGCTCACGGGTGAGCAGGACACGCTGGCGCTGTCGAAAACCTAATTATTCTTCTTCCTCATCAACCTCGCCACCGGCGGCGGTCTGCGGCCGGTGCTGGTTGAAACGTTACAAGGTTTCGTCCCAACTTGCGGGATCCTTCAGCAAGATCTCCCTCAGCAGCCGGACCGGCATCGCGCCGTGATCGCAGACGGCATCGTGGAATTTTTTCAGCGAATACGCCGCGCCTTCCTGCTTCTCGAAGTCGCGCCGCAGCTTGAGGAGTTGCAGCTTTCCCACCGTGTAGAGGAGATAGCCGGGGTCGAAGGTGCCGCGCATCGCCTCCTGGTGCGCGGGTTTTTCCTCGTAGTAGCAGTTGTCCCGGAAGAACCGCGTCGCCTCATCCACGCTCATGCCGTGGCAGTGCATCTTGATGGAGACGCATAGCCGGCAGATCCGGAGCAGCGCTTCGTCGGATTGCGCAAGCCGATATTTTGCTCCTTCCGTGCCGGTGCCGCCGTAGCCCGCATCGACCACCATTTGCTCACAGTAGTGCGCCCAGCCTTCGATGTAGGCATAGCTCCAGAAAGTCTTCTGGATGCGGCTGACGGGCGATGCATTCAAATGCAGAAACTGAACGTAGTGCCCAGGATACGTCTCGTGAATGCCCACGATGTCCGAGGTGTAGCGATTGAATGCGCCGAGCCATTCGTCCTTCTCCTTGGAGGACCATTCCTTCTCGACGGGCGTGACGTAGTAATAAGCCTCTGCGCCGTTTTTCTCGAACGGCCCCGGCGAATCCATCGACGCAAAGCTGCCCGCTCGCTGAGGCGGCGGGGTCTCGGCCACGATCGCCCGCACCTCGCTCGGAATCGTGATGATCTGGCGGTCGATGAGAAATTGCCGGATCACTTCGAGATTTTTCCGGGTGTCGAGAATCAACGAGTCAGCGGTGGGGTGATCGCGCTGCAGCTCGTGCATCGCCTCGGCCGACGATTTCCCCGGTGCCACGACCTTCGCCGCCTCGGCAAATGCGGCCTGCTCTCGCTTTAACTCCGTCAGCCCGATCTGCAGAATCTTTTCCGGCGCGAGCGTGATCTCCTCCGGCGCAGCGAGGAACTTTTTGAAGCGCTCCTCTCCGAGCGCGAAATGATCGTCCGCGCGCGGCAGCTTTTCCTTTTCCAGCCACCCGGCGTAGTCACGGAATGCCGCGCTGGCCTTCGCCCCCGCGTCCTTCACTTCGGCGACGAGTTTCTCATTTGTCACGCCTTTCATGGCCTCCCCGAGATCTTTTTCGAGGAAATCCGCGGAACCCTTGGCGATGTCCATCGCCAGTGTGACTTTGGGCCTTGGCAGTGGATCGACGAGGTTTTCCCTCGCCTTCGCGAGGAACGCGGGAGTGATCCGTGCCAGCTTCACGATGGAATGCATGCGATCAGCGAGGGGTGCGAAGTCGCGCTTGAGATAGACGTTGAAATCGAGCGCGCCGGCATAGGTCATCGGGTTCTTCTCGAAATCATGCGCCTCCT
>JAYVEJ010000288.1:0-5146 GCA_043748885.1 Luteolibacter sp.
CTGCCATTCGCATTCAGTGAGCCAATGAGCGCGGTGGCAGTGGCGGCGTTCCAGTCGATTCCAAATGGGTTCATCGGGTTGGGCGCAGGCCATGTCCAAGCGGGGTTGCGAAGGAGAATCCACTCGGATGCGGCCGTGCCGGTTTGAAATCCCCAAATGTAGGCAGCCTTGCCGACGGTGAAGTTTCCACTGTTACTGATCACGGTGAACTGGCCGTCGAAGCGTTTGTTAGTTGCGCTATAGGCGATGCGTTGGGCGGACTCCCAGTTAGCTGCCCACTGCGCAACGTTGGCTGCGGTCGGCACGAAATTGTTTTTAAAAACTCCCAGCTCGAAGTTGAATGCGGCGCTCATCGGCGCATCAAAACTCGTTAGATTGGTGGAGCCGGGTGCGCAAAACCACTTGATCGTTTCCGCGCGGCAGGCTGTCCCGGCTAACCAGGAAACCAGAAGCATCAACCGCCAAATCGACTGTTCCATTAGATTTCCGTGCGACGGCGGCGGAGAACGGCAGCCACGCCACCGAGAGCCAGCAACAAGGACGATGACGGCTCTGGCACGAAGGTGAAGGTCTGCGAAGTGTAATTGTTGGTGCGGGTGTAACTCCCTCCGCCGGTGTCGGTGCCTTGTTTGCCGAAGACCGGAACCTTGCCGGGTGTCAGATCGCTAACGGACCATTCCAATGGCGCACGGTTGTCGCAGCACTCCGCAACCTTGGCAGGAATGGTCCACGCAGTGCCGGTGGCACTTCTACCAAGGAACCACTCGGTAGTCGTTCCTGGCGTTTCCGAGTTATGGATCCAGATGTAGGCATTTTTATTTGAAAAATCCAATCCAAGGTCGTTATCCGCAAAGGTGCTGCTGCTAGTGCCGTCCGCCTTTAACATCACGGTGGAGGCGAAGTATCCCACTAACGGGTCGAACGCGGCTTGGTCGAAAACCTTCCAATGGCTCGACCAATCCGCTGCGTTCTCGACGGTGGGCACGAACTGCTGACCCAACACCTTTTCGAAAAAACCGAGTTGAATGGCATAAGTCGCGTCGAGGGGGACCCCATAACTGTCGCGCAGGTCGCTATCAACCAAATCGCCCCAGTTGATCTGGATGGCCGCGGCGGGTGTCGCAAGTGCGATCGCCATCGGCAAAAGAAGCAAAGTGTTTTGCAGTTTCATGATGCTATTCGTAAGATTGGAGATTCGGAAGTTATGGATTCCAAGGGCTTGGAACGAGGTAAGTATGCATGTCGTTCTTCACCCGGATGAAGACACTGGCATTGCCCAGCAGGAGCACCGCTGCATCGCGGGAGGCGAGGCTGACATCCCCTTGTTTCACCCATTTGATTTGCGGTGGAATCACGGTGTCACGATTCAACAGGAAGTAAGTATCATAGCCGTTGGTGTCGGCCACGGCGTCGCCTTTCCAAACGAAGAACGAATCCGCAGTCTTGAAATCGCGGCTGCCGAAGAACCCGGTGCCGAGGTTCATCGCGCGGCTGCCGCTGCCGGTGGCAGATTGGTCCAGCGGATAGCCGCCTGCGGTTAGATTAGTTCCGGCGCAGAGCGGATTGATGAAATCATTATCTCGCACCTCGCCATAAGCCAGGATCGTGGTGGCGGTATTGCGCCTCAGGATAAAACTGCCTTGGCCGGGAGGAAGCACCGTCGCCGCTTGATTGTCCAAGTTAAGATCCCCGACTTTGACCCACTTCGGTAAGCCACCGTTAGTATAGAGCCAATAGGTGGTCCAGACTCCGGCGGCGAAGGTTTGGATTTGATCGGCATCCGTATGAATACCCGCTGCGAAGAAGCCGGTCACCGGGTATTGTTCACCTAACAATTTATGACGATGGAGTGCGACCTTATCGCCTATCAGGCTGGCTGGCAACGCGCCGGCCCATGTGTTGAACGGCGGCGTGCCAGAGCAGACATCGGCGTCGGTGGCCAGGGTCAACACGCTGCCGCTGGCAGAAACAATGTCGAAGCGGTGGCCCTCATTGTCACCGGAAGTGACTTCGAGGAAATAGGACTGCCCGGAGATTAGCAAGGTGGCGAGGTCCACGCTGCCCGCGCTGGTGGTGAAGGCAAGAGTTTGCCCGCTAACCCCATCGACCGTGCCGGCAAACTCGGCGCAACTGAGATAAGGATTGTTATAAGTCCGGCAGCAGATACCGAGATTGGTTTTCGTCCAACCATGTGCTTCGGTGGTGGCACTCACGGAGCCGACTGAGAGATCCGCGCGAATCCGCACGACGCCCTTGCCTGCGGTGAGTCCGGTAAGAGTCTCCAGATTAGACAGGGTCACCTTTTCGGAACCATCGCCATTGTTAGTCAATGTGGTGTTTCCAGAATTCAGGGTGAGCGACTGCCAAACCGTCGGATTGCCGAGCGTTGCGGAGTATTCGAGCACGTAGGTGACATCCAGTGGTCCGCCTGCGGTGCGATTGAATGTTCCCGCGACTCCACCGGAGACCACGAGTGATGGCTCAAGGCAGAAGGTCTCCCCTACCCCGCTGTTAGGCGGTAGGCAGAATGCATATTCGATCAGGTTGTTATAGCGATCGCCGTCAGGATTGGCAGTCGGAGTATTGGCTCCACCCAGCGGCCAAAGCGCCTGCCATGCGGCCCAAGTATCAGGACACTCTTGTAGAAACTCGACAAAGTTATTCGCGGAGTTTGTCTGACCACTGCTAACGACGATCAAGGTCACGTCGCCGATTAGATTTAAGTTGCCTCCATCTTTGTCGGACGAGCTAGCATAGCCCGCAGGCTGAGTTTCCACAACCTTGTAGCTGCCGGGCACGAGGTTAATGAAACTATAACTGCCATTGACTGCGGAGGTGGTCGTTGTCGGCTGCACGCCGCTGGTCAACAGATCGCTATCGACATCATTGCCCGCAGCGGTCTTGAGAGTGAGGACGACTCCCGCGATGACTCCATCGACACTGCCATCATGATTCACATCCTTCTGCACGAAGCCGGAAATGGCACCGAGATAACCATCATCAAGGAAATCGCGATTGGTGACATTCGCGTTGACGAGCGCGACGGAGATCTGATTGTCGGTTAGGTTACCTGCAGCATCCCAATCACTGACAGCGCCAGCGGGATCGGTTTCCTGCACGATATAGTTACCCGCAGGCAGACCGGTGAAGCTATAACTGCCCGCTGTGTTGGTGACAGTGGAACTCAGTTCGGAATCGCCGGCGCTGATGATGCCATTGCCATCGCGGTCGAAGTATAACTTAACGGTAATAGCCGCGAGCGGTGTATCGCCCGCGCCGATGACGTTGTCGTTGGTGGCATCCGCATCATCATAAACGGTGCCGCTGATGGCATAGACTGGCGGCAGGGTATCGAGGAAATCGCGACCGATGACATTGGTGCCGATCATAACCACCGCGACGCGATCATCGTTGAGACCCACCACATCCGCAGTGCTGATGCTGTTGGGAAGATTGATCTCGACCACGCAGTAGTTGCCGCTGGCCACACCGGTGAAGATATAGTTACCCGTGGCACTGGTATAAGTCTCGGCCACTTGCACGCCGTCGGCTGGATTGCCGTCGCCATTTGGATCGGTCCAAAGCTGGATCTTGACCACTGCGGCACCGCTATCGGGATCATTGAAGTCGCCATCCGCATCGGTGTCATAGCGGACTTGGCCTGAAATGTTAGCAAGCAGCGGCGCATAGCCGAAGTCGGCTGTGAGATGTTGCGCTGCGGCGACGAGTGTGACGGCGGTGGTGTGAGGAGTGCCGATGCCATTTTCATCATAACTCGGAGTAAAGCCCACCGGAGGCGTGGAGACGGTGACCGTGAAATTTCCGGCTGAGAGGCCGGAGAATCGATAGTAGCCAGCCGGATCGACCGTGCCGTCGCCATCGACATCGACTGCACCATTGCCGGTGACTTGGGTGGCGATGATGGTATTGGTATTGTCGCGCAGCACGACGTTGATACCACCGATGCCGGATTCGCCGGAGTCCAACACGCCATTGCTGTTAGCATCATTCCAGACCATATCGCCGATGGAGGCTCCGACTGGTTTTTCGATTAGATAATCTTCCACTTCACCATTGGTGACCGAGCCGGTGTAGCTGAATAGCGGATAAGCTGGCTGAGTGGTGAAGATGCGGAAGCGGGCGAGCCAGCTTTCCGAACCCGCGCCGATGGTGCCGGCGGGAATGGTGAGGCTAAGGGTGGTGGTGCCGGTGCTAACTGCTTGGCTGACCACGAGTTCACCGGGATCGAGGAAGTTTCCGTCGTGGTTCCAGTCGATCCAGCCGACCAACCAGCCGCTGCCGGTGACGGAAGCTTGGATGGAGCCGCCTGCCACGCCGTTAGTCCATGAAGCGATCGAGAGCGGGGTGATGCCGTTTTCATCATCCGTGCCTAGCAGGTCGTCACCATTGGCAAGAGAAGTCGGGACGCCATTGGTATCTGCATCCGGCGCACCGCCGAGATAAACGGTGGCACCGCCGACTGGGATGATATGGCGTGCGCCGTCCTGATTCAGGGTGGTCATCGCATAACTCAAGGGCAGATCGCCGTAGTCGAAGTTCACATTTGAGATGAAGGCAAAATCCACATTGCTAACACTGGCGGTGGTGATGGCGAGCGTTTGAATGACTGAAGTGCCGCTCGACGAATTCACCGAGCTCACTGCCGGATTATTAGCGGCAGTGGTGGTGAGAGTGGAGTCCGCCAGAGCGCCGATGATCACCCGATAAGTGCCAGCAGGCAGGCCGGAGAAGCGATAGTTTCCAGCAGCATCGGTGGTGGTGCTGCCGAGGAAGCGACCACCCGTGGTGTATAAATAGACGACCAAGCCGGAGAGTTCAGTTTCATCCAGTGCTCCAGCATCTTTATCAACTCCATCGTCGAAGAAGTCATCAATATCATCCGCCGTGCCGACGACCCGGGTGTCATGAGTGGCGACCGTTCCGGAAAGTGCATAGATGCCATTGAGTTTATATCCGAAGTCGAGACCGAGGTTGCCGACGGCGAGATTTACAACGCCATTGGTGAGCACGATGGCGACTGAGGAATTGAGGCCGCCGTCCGCATCATAAGTGGTGGCGGTGCCTTCCAGCGCCGCGCCGGAAGTAAAGTTAGAGGCAGGAACACTCACGGTCCATGCGCCGTTAG
>JAYVEJ010000289.1:0-1887 GCA_043748885.1 Luteolibacter sp.
AATGGATCTACAAGGCCATCTATCGGAACGGCGACAGCCAGATCTGCCAATGGAGCAACGATGACTCCACCAGCGTCGGCGGTTGATAGGTTTTGTGAAACAATCGACCGCCGGGTTCTCTCCGTGGAGATTAGATGAGAAGGCAGCAGCCGTCGCTTGAGCGTCGTGCTAAACCTGCCTCACCATGAAAACCAAAATCTCATCCATTGCCCTCGTTGCCGCCAACAATGCGATTCCAGCGATCACTCTTGGCATCGACCTCGGCGACAAGAAACACGCCTTTTGCGCCCTAGATGCTTCCGGAGCGGTCCTAGAGGAATCGACCATTGCCAATCAAAGCGACCGCTTGCAGAAGCTTTCCAAAAAATATCCGGGCGCACGGATCGTCATCGAAGTCGGCTCGCATAGCCCATGGATTAGCCGATTGTTAGAAAGCCTCGGGCACGAGGTCTTTGTCGCCAATGCTCGCAAGGTCCGCGCGATTTATACGAACCCCCGCAAGAGCGACAAAGTCGACGCCATGATGCTCGCCCGCCTCGGACGCATGGACCCGGATTTGCTGCATCCCATCCGCCATCGCTGCGAGCAAGCGCAACGCGATCTGCTCCACATCAGACTCCGCGATAACCTCGTCCGCCAGCGGGTGGACATCATCTGCGGAGTGCGCTTCGCCCTCAAGAGCCTGGGCATCTCACCCGCCAAGGCCAATAGCAGAACCTTCGCCGGGCAAACCCGGAAACTGTTGGAAGCGAGCGACCCCGTGTTGTTGGCATCGGTGGCACCATCCTTGCAAGTCATCGACATTCTAACGGAAAAAGTCCGCGAGCTTGACCGCCTCGTCGAACAAGTCTGCGAGGAAAACTATCCGCAAACCAAACTCCTCCGCCAGATCACCGGAGTCGGCCCCATCACCTCGCTGACCTATGTTTTGACCCTCGGCGATCCCGCCTGCTTTGCCAGCTCCCGCGACGTGGGAGCCTACCTCGGACTGGTGCCAAGGCGCGATCAATCCGGAGCCATCGACAAACAACTCCGCATCAGCAAAACGGGCAATCGTTCGCAAGCGTTTGAACACAAACCACTAACATGACCGTCGATCTGAAAACTTGAAGTAAACTTCAAATTCCTGTTGACTGCCTTCTCATGGAAGTCCGGCGGTTTCGATTGATGGGTCATAGGGCACTTCTATCAGAGATAAGTCCTTCATTTTCTCCAATGAAGGATTTTTGGGAAAACTTCCCGAATTTCTCCCTTGCCAAACCGATAGAATTCCTCTCTACCTCCGCAGTCATTCGTAATGACATCCATGCAGATTTCTTAAATCACACACAACTGCTTTTGCGACCAACAAAAGCTACTGGGCCCGTCTCAAAACCGCAAATTTTACGCCGCCCAAAAAAAGACAGAGCTGTCGCGCCGATTGGCGCGGCTTGGCGTGTCTTTTTTTGGAGGCGCTTTGCGGTGCCTGAGACGGGGGCGCGATCAAGTCGCGCTCTTTGCTATCCAGTAGCAGCCATTGAATCACACGGCACTACGAACCTCCCCATGAAACCACTCGTCTCGTTTCTCCTCACGTTATCTTTCCCGGCGCTGCTCCACGCTGACGAACCCGCGCCACCCGCTACGGTCGGCACCTTCATCCCCACGGACCTCAAAGTTCGCCCCTTCATCCCGCCCGCGCCACCTGTGGAAAAAACAGTCCCCGCCATGCGCGTGGACTCCGCCGTCACCGTCCCGGCAGCACACTCCCGCACCCTAACCATTCTCCGTGGCGAAGCCTCCACGCTTCCTGACATTCCCAAGCCAGTCCTCGCGGAGCCACTCCCCGCCCGGAAACTCATCCCCGAAGAACTCGCCCGCCAAGCCGAAGAACGTCGCCACTGGCTC
>JAYVEJ010000290.1:0-5143 GCA_043748885.1 Luteolibacter sp.
CCTGCGGGTCCATGTGACGTGCGCGGGGTAATGCTGCATCTCGGTCCGGGTGCCTCCAAGCAAGCTGGGTCCCTCCCTCCCCGGATGTTCCCTCGGGGAATACCCTCGGCAGCATTACCCGACGCAGTCACAAGTGCCCTCCGGCCTGGGCAGCACCCGCGCCAGCCGCAAGTTAGGCTCGTTGTCACTCGCATCCTCCGACCACTTCCACGCCCCACGGCCAGGCGGGCGGCGGTTCCCGCCCCCCCCCGGTTCCGCTCCGCTTCACCGCCGCCCGCCTCGCCGCCCACCCCCCGCCGCGAAGAGGCTCCGCGCCCCGGCCTGCGGCATCGTGTTTCGTGCCTCACACCATGCCTCCGGCCCCCACCACGACTACGGGACAGACCTTTTGTCACGAGCCATCGTCAGCGACCTCGCCGGTACCACTCGCGACACCATCGAGGAGGTTGTCAATTTACACGGCATCCCGCTGCGGTTGGTGGACACGGCGGGCGTCCGGGAAGCAACCGACCGGATCGAGGCGGAGGGGATTCAGCGCACCGTTAGACAGATCGAAGCCGCCGATCTGTTATTGGAAATCGCAGACGCCAGCAAACCGCGACCGAGCGATGCCGTGCTCCCAGCCACCGCCGCCAAGCATCTGCTTGTGCTCAATAAAACCGATCTCGGCGAACATCCGTCGTGGAGTGAAATGGTCGCCGTCCGGATTTCCTGCACCCGCGACGAAGGCTTCGACGCACTTTCCGACGCCATCCGCGATTCGCTCCATTTCAGCGAAGCCGACTGGGGCGAACACGCCGTGGCGATCAACGCCCGCCATCAAGCCAGCCTGCAACTCGCCCGCACTTCGTTGCACGCCGCGCTCGAGCTACTCAACGATCTCTCCAGCGACCCAGAACTCGCCGCCATCGACCTCCGCGAGGCCCTCGACGCGCTTGGCGAGATCCCAGGAAAAGTCGATACCGAAGATCTGCTAGGCGTGATTTTCAGCAGCTTCTGCATTGGGAAGTAGGTGATTGAGAACTCACTATCCGACCTCGTTTTCGACGGAGAGGTGAGCAAGATTAAATCTGCCGAAAGTCCGGTTTTTGATTCGCGATTCCAGAACCCCGGCAGCAAAGACATTCGTTGCCGGGTTGGCAGCTTGGGCGGCGGCGGCGTCAGGCCACCCCTTGGTTCATGGAATCCCACCACGCCCACCAGCCCAACTTCCCCCCGACAAACGCGATCCCTGCTTCAGTCTGGATGCCCGAGACTTAAGGACCAGAGTGGCCGAGTGGTGGTCTGAGGTATGATTGCACTTGCCGGGAGCAGGATTCTAATGGGCCGGAGCAGGAGAGTTTCGGTCCGGGGCAAGGATTTAGAGATTCGGAGCACGAAACCGCAGGGTGGCGGGACGATTCTCTCGAACTAGGGTAGGCTCTCAGGTGGAGCATCTTTGATGCTGCCGAATTGGGAACTTGATTCTTCCAAGTCGATTCCCTCTCCTCTCGCCATGCGTATTCTCCTCACCACTTGCAGTTTCCAAGACACACCCGGCCCGCACCATCCGCTCATGGAAGCCCAAGGTTGGGAAATCGTTCCCGAACGCGGACCACTCAGCGAGGCCCGCATGATGGAACTCGCCGGCGACTTCGACGCTTTCCTCTGCGGCGATGATGCGATCACCCGCGCGGTGATCGAGAAATCCTTGCCGCGCCTGAAGATCATTTCAAAATACGGCATCGGCCTCGATAAAATCGACCTTCCCGCGACGCAGGAGCACAAAATCCCGGTGCTTTTCACGCCCGGCGTGAATCACACCACCGTCGCCGAGCACACCTTCGGCCTGCTCATCGGCATCACCAAGCACATCGTCACCACCGCTGCTGCCGCCCGCCACGGCGAATGGCTGCGCCTCACCGGCCACGAAATTTGGGGGAAAACCCTTGGCATTGTCGGCCTGGGGCGGATCGGCAAGGAAGTCGCCATCCGCGCCCGCGCGTTTGGCATGAAGGTGATCGCCTGCGACCCGCATTTCGACGAAGCCTTCGGAGCCGCCCACGAGGTCGCCCGCTGCGCGACGATGGACGAGGTTTTGACCCAATCCGACGTCGTCTCGCTCCACTGTTTCCTGTCCGACGAAACTCGCGGGCTGATCTGCACTGCGAAGATCGCGGAAATGAAGGACGGCGTCGTCATCCTCAACTGCGCCCGCGGCGAAATCGTCGAAACCGCCGATATGGTGGCCGCGCTCCACAGTGGCAAAGTCGGCGGCTACGGGGCCGACGTGCTCGACGTAGAACCGCCGCCAGCCGACCACCCGCTGCTGTCGGCACCGAACTGCGTGATCACGCCGCACATCGGTTCCCGCACTTACGAAAGCGTGCCGCGCCAAGCGATGAAGTCGCTCACCAACCTCATCAACGCCCTCAAAGGCGAGGGGGAATGCAACTGTGCCAACGGCGTGGTTTGAGCGGGAAATTTGCACGAACTCGTTTAGCCCGTCCGTGCAAATTGCTTGTGGCTGATTCGGTGGCAGTCCGGTGGGCCTTGGTTTGCCAACATCCGGCGCACCTTTGGAAGTCGGAACGTATTCTGCAAAGCGGGGTCCACCCTGCCGAGTGGCAGCGGCTATTTCCCCAAAATCCTCAAACGAATCCAGCTCATGACACTCGAATCCATCTCCGAAAACGCCGACGAGTTAGGCGAAACTCTCGACCGCACCACCAAGCCACTCCGCCAAGCGTCGATTGACGCAAGCCACGCGATTTGCACCGAGGCCAAGCACGCAATGGCCTGCGCCACCGAGCAAATCCGCAAAAACCCAGTGCCGATTGTCGTCGGTGCCGTCGCCTTTGGAGTCGCCATTGGCTACTTGATCATGTCGGGCAGGCACACCGAAACTTTCCAAGAGCGCTATGTGGAGGAGCCATTGGCCCAAGCCACCGACGCCATCAGCTCCACTTTCAACCGTCTCTACGGCAACCTTAAATTCTGGTAACATCATGATCCCTCTAACATCATCACCCGTGAATTCCCCCACCATCGAGCAAGGCGTGGATGCCTTGATCGGCGACGTGAAACGCAAGGTCAGCCGGACCTACGAAGACTGCGAGCAATCCGTCCGCGAGTCGCCCGGCAAGGCCGTCCTGCTGGCCCTCGCCGCCGGATATTGCCTGCACCGGCTGCCTGTGCGCTCGCTGCTCGTCGCCCAAGTGCGGCTCGTCGTGGCGCTCGCCCCGCCGACGTTGCTAGCCTTCGGAGCGGCTAAACTTTGCGAGTTTCTACAAAGCCAAGCTCGCGAAATATCCCCGCTGCGGCCTTGGCCGCGGCCTTGAGACAATTCCCAACGCGCCAAGACAGTTCGCTGGTTTTGCGACGTTCTATGGGAAGAAAAGGCGGGTCGATCTTCCACCGCTCGTTTGCTAACACATGAAACCTCTGCTCGCTTCCCTCATCCCGGCTGTTGCTATCAGCGTTGTCGTCGTCTCATCCGTCGGCGCGTTCGGCTTCAAAGATCCCGAGCCGCTCGACGCCCAAGCGACCGATGCCGCAACCACCGCCCTAACATCGAAAATCTTGGAGAGCTCGCAGTTTGCCCACCAGGTGCTCGACGACAAATTGGCGGGTAAGTTTCTCGACCGCTATCTCGACACGCTGGACGGCAGTCATCTGTTATTCCTGCAAAGCGATCTCGCCGACTTTGCAAAATTCCGCCCAGCACTCGCCGAGGTCACGCGGAGAAATGGCGACACCACCCTCGCGCACCTTGTTTTCAAGTGCTATCAGGAGCGCCTCGACCAGCGGGTGGCATTCATCACCGAGCAGTTAGGTGGCGAGAAATTTGATTTCACCAGCGAGGAAACATTCGCCTACGACCGCAAACTCGCGCCTCGCCCGGCTGACATGGCCGCCGCCAAAGCGCTCTGGAAACAGCAGCTCCGTTACGAATACCTTCAGGAAAAACTCGCTGGCAAGAAGGAGCCGGACATCGCCAAAACCCTCAGCCGCCGCTCGTCGCGCACCGCCGAGATGATGCGCAAGCTCAGTCCCAAAGAAGTGCTAGAAGTCTATCTGGAGGCTCTCGCCCAGGTCTATGACCCGCACTCGGACTACATGGGGGCCGAGCAGCTCAAGAGTTTTGAAATCGCGATGAATCTGTCCCTCATCGGCATCGGCGCGACGCTGCAACCGGTGGACGGCTACTGCAAGGTCAAGGAACTGGTTCCGGGTGGACCCGCCGACCGCAGCGGACTTATCAAGAGCGGCGACCGCATCGTTGGAGTCTCGCAGAAGGCCGGTGGCGAGTTCACCGATCTGGTCGATATGCCGCTCAATCAAGCCGTCGAGCTGATCCGTGGCAAAAAAGGCAGCTCCGTTTTCCTCAACATCATCCCAGCCGACGCCACCGACGACAGCGTCCGCAAGGCCATCACCATCGTCCGCGACGAAATCAAACTGGAGGACCAGCAGGCCAAGGCCCAAATCATCGACCTGCCCACCGGCGACAAAACGCAGCGGATCGGCGTCATCGACCTACCGACCTTCTACGCCGGCGAGGGCAATGGCAAAGGTGCCCCGACCTCCTGCACCGCCGATGTCGCCCGCCTGGTTTCTAAGCTGAAGCAGGAAAACGTCACCGGCATCATCCTCGACCTGCGCCGCAACGGCGGCGGCTCGCTGCAAGAAGCCATCGATCTCACCGGCCTGTTCATTCCATCCGGCCCGGTCGTGCAGACCCGCACCATGGAAGGCCGCACGGAAATCGGCAAGGACCGCGATGACAAGGTCGCCTATGACGGGCCGCTCATCGTTCTCACCAGCCGTTTCAGCGCTTCCGCCTCCGAGATTCTAGCAGGTGCCCTCCAAGACTATGGCCGCGCAGTGATCGTTGGCGACACCTCCACTTTCGGCAAAGGCACCGTCCAGACCATCGTCTCGCTGGCCAGCATCATGCAAAGCGAAGGCCTCGTCCCCGGCAGCGATCCCGGTGCCGTGAAAGTCACCATCAGCAAGTTCTACCGCCCCAGCGGCAAGTCCACCCAGCTCGAAGGCGTCAAGGCCGACATCGTCATCCCCTCGCTCTCCGACTTCCCAGAAATCGGCGAGTCCGACCTCGGCAACCCGTTGCCATGGGACACCATCCCGGCCGCGAAATACA
>JAYVEJ010000291.1:0-1886 GCA_043748885.1 Luteolibacter sp.
GGCAGCCACCACCTCGCGCTGAGCAAGGGCACCATCGACCCGGAGAAACCCACCCTCGTCCGGGTCCACTCCGAGTGTCTAACGGGCGACGTGTTCCACTCCCAACGCTGCGATTGCGGTGGCCAACTCGCGGCGGCGCTCGAGCATATTTCCAACGACGGCGGCGTGTTACTCTATCTCCGCCAAGAAGGCCGCGGCATCGGCCTGTCCGCGAAAATCCATGCTTACAAGTTACAAGAGGAAGGACTCGACACCATCGAAGCCAACGAAAAACTCGGTTTCGGCTCAGACCTCCGCGACTACGGCATGGGTGCGCAAATCCTTTATGATCTAGGCGTCCGCAAGATGCGCCTGCTGACGAACAATCCGAAGAAAGTCGTCGGCCTGGAAGGCTATGGGTTAGAAATCGTCGAGCAACTGCCGATCAGCCTGCCCTCGAATCCGCACAACGAGAAATACCTCGAAACCAAGCGCACGCGGATGGGGCATACGCTGTGAGTTGCCCAAACTCGTTGTTGCACTTTCCCGACTCATCCGCAGACTCCCGCCATGGAACTCGACTTACTCGACGTTCAATTCGACCTTCGCAACATCAAACCCCGTGAGCTTGAGGAAGCTTTCGAGGATCCTTTTTCCGTCCGCTTCCTGCCTGACAACGAGCGTGCCGACGGAGCTTCCCGCTACTACGCGCTCGGCCGCACGGTGGCAGACCGCTATTTGTTCTTCTCATTTTGGACGGACGGGAAAATCACCCGCGTGGTCGCCGCCCGCGAGATGTCCGAGGCCGAACAGAAGTTTTACGATCGCAAATACGCGGAATTCCGCTGATTTCCCCTTTTTACCTCCACATGAATGCCGTCACCCGCTGGACCGATATCCCTGACTTTGCCGATGAAGCTGCCGAAGCCCGCTATTGGGAAGGCCGCGAACTCGATGGCCGACTGATGGCGGCATCCGTCCACGAAGCGGACTCCCGCGAGTCCACCACCATCACCCTGCGCTTCGATCCACGGATGTTGTCGCGGATCAAACGGATCGCCCGCTCCCGCTTTCTCAACTATCAGTCGATGATGAAGCAATGGCTGGCGGAGCGGCTTGAGGACGAAATGCGCAAGCTCTGAGGATGGCCCGGCTCATTCGGAATCCGCAGTTCTGGCTTGCCGGCTTCTTGCTGTGGTTCGCGGTTCTTTGGTTGCTCTCGTCGTTTTCGCTAGTGGGGAAAATCGCTCCGCCCATTCCCAATTTCGACAAGCTCGAGCACTTCGGCTACTTCTTCGGCGGCAGCGGCTTGCTCTGCGCCTACCTGTTCCGGCGCAATCCGGATCACCCTAACTGGAAGGTGATCATCGGCACCGTCATCGTCGCCATCGCACTCACAGGAGGTCTCGACGAGTATCATCAGAGTTTCACCCCAGGCCGCAGTGGGAATGATCCCTACGACTGGCTGGCCGACGTCCTCGGTGCCACGGCTGGGGCATTGACATTTAGGAGGATTCATTATTGGCTGAAGTAGCGTTGCAAGAGGGCTGCGACCCACGATTCCGAGCGGCTGAATCGCGGCTGCGGGAAGGCTGCGCGGATTACGGAATTAAACCTCGGAGACGTCCAAGCGGACACTGAGTCTCACCAGTCTGACGGGACAGGGGACATTGCGGATCACGGACGAGGGGTTTCACAAGCTTCCGTTGCTGGGCCCTTGTCTTTGGTCTTTGTGGTGATCTCTGACCCACCAAGGACGAACTCGCCCGCACATGCTTTGTGTTGACGAAAATGTATCCATGCTTGTAGACTAAGGACGCTCGCAAAAACAAATGTTGCTTTCTTATTTGGAAAGGTTAAGGATCATGAGTGATTGCAGCCGAGATACTAGCCGACAAGTTTGCAGC
>JAYVEJ010000292.1:0-5139 GCA_043748885.1 Luteolibacter sp.
ATGGTCATGGCGCTGCTCACTCCGTCGCCGGAAACGGGTCCCGCCCGCAATGCCGCGACGGACCGCTTGCTCGACCTCGTCGATGCGGGAAAAGGTAGCGAACTGGAGCGCGGCTACGCATACGGCCTGATCAAATACATCGAGGAAGGGCCGACTGGAGCCGCCGTGGCATTTCGCAAAGTGGCCGACCAATTCCCTAACGACCTGCAAGCGGGCATTTTCGCGGCGCTGTTCGGGAGGACCGGCTACGATGAATTCGGCGGTGCCACACTGGGGCAGGAAGTCGCCGAAAAGAGCCTGCTTGCGATGATCGAGAAAAACCCGCAAAGCCCGCTGCCCCTCAACGCTCTGCTCTCCATTCGCGCGGAAGGTCCAGACCTCAGCCCCTCGGTCGCTCTCGCCCGCAAGCTTTGCCAGATGTCCCCCGACTACGCGCCTTATTGCCATCTGCTAGGGCATTACGAATGGCGCAGTGGCCAGCATGGAAATGCGATCATCGCCTTCGGTCGCGCCACCACCCTATTCGACTCATGGATGAAGGAAAACAAAGCTACCGTCGCCGACTGCCCTGAGTGGGTGAAAGCCGAGTGCTACCGGATCGTCGCGCTGGTTTCAAAAGGGGATTTCGACTCCGCCTACGCCGCCTCCCGCCAGATCGCCGCCACCCCATTTCCCGCCAAGCGGTCCGCCTCGCCCGGCGTCCGCATGTTGCTATGGGATGCGAAAACCCTCCCATCGCGCATCCTGCTCCACCGCGGGCTGCGAGGAAATACCAATGAGGCTCAGCACTCGCTGCCCAAGTCTGGCGACCTGATGGCTAGCCACGAAAAATCCCTCGCCTACTGGTGGATCGACGCGGTCCGCCTCGCGCTCGAAGCCCGCCGCTTAATCGATGATGGAAAAATCGACGAGGCCAGAGTCGTGGTCGCCGCCCTCACCCAGCACGGCGAGGCGATGAGCAAAACCCAAGCCGCCGCTGCTGCCAGCGGCGAGCGCTCCGCCTGGAACCGTTCCTTCCGCTCGATGGAAGTCCTCGCCAGCGACCTCCGTGGCCGACTCGCCCTCGCGGGTCCGCAGGACCGGATCGGCACGGCTTACAACTGGTTCGCCTCTGCCGTCGAACGCCAGCACCCCGAGACCATGATGTTTCCGCCGCTGATTCTCACGCCCATGGCCAGCCGCCTCGGCGAATACTACATTGCCGTCGGTCAGCCAACGGAAGCCATTGAATCTTACCAGCGCGCGCTCACCGCCGTTCCTAACGACATGAACGCCCTACTCGGCCTGAAATCTGCCTTCGATCAAGCCAAGCTTCCCGGAGACGCCGACGCCACGGAGAAAAAAATCCAAGATCTCCGCGCCCAGTAGGCTGCGCGAATCCCGCCCTCGCGCGCTTGCAAAAAGAAGCCGCCAGGGAGTCCCTTCCCTGACGGCCGTTGGTATTGTCGTACCCATCCTCACACCCGTGGGATTGGCAGACAACTGCTGTTACACCCTTACATGAGAGGGCGATTGCTCGCCGCTTTCAGGGAAATAAGACAGCCTAACTGTTATAAGTGTTCAATCATTTTCCAAATTTCTAATCAAAAGTTACACCCGCTTCTTGAGAGTTGGCGCAACCACGCCTCCCTGAGAAAAAAAAAGGCCGCCGGGGAGTCCCTTCCCCGACGGCCAAAATTGTCATACCCCACCACACCCGTGGAAATGGCAGACAACTGTGCTGTTACACCCTTACATGAAAGAGCGATTGCTCGCTGCTTTCAGGATATTGAGACCTTCAAGTTCTACGAACGTTCAAAGTTATCTAAAAACTCCTCCATCTTTTAAACTCGGCTCACTTGGCACTTGGAAAATCTCCGCCATTTCTGGACGCTTTCTCCATGCCGCACAGCCCGATCGATGTCCGCTACGTCGCCAATCTCGCCCGCCTCGAACTCACGGATGAGGAAGTCGCCACCTTCCAGCCAAAGCTCGAAGCCATCCTCGGCCACGTCGAGGCGCTTTCGAAACTCGATGTCTCCGGCATCGACGCCAGCGCTCAAGCCGGCCGTCTTTTCGGAAAATTGCGCGACGACGTCCCGCACGAAAGCCTGTCGCAGGCAGCTATGCTGCAAAACGCGCCCGACCAAGCCCAAGGCCAAATCCGCGTCCCCAAAGTCGTCACCGACGCCTGATTTCTTCTTTCAGCATCTCAGCTTTCCAGAATTTTAGCTTTTACCTCCATGACCATCACCACGCTCCGCCAGCAACTCCTCGCCGGGGAAACCACGTCCGCCGCCATTCTCGAGAAACTCGCCGGAGAAATCACCGCCCGCGATGGCCGGACCGGCGCTTACCTTTCCCATAATCTCGAGTCCGCCCTCGCCGAGGCGGCTCATGCCGACCTCAGCCTGCCCTTGGGCGGCATTCCCATCGCGCTGAAAGACAACATCAACGTCCTCGGCCAGCCCTGCACCTGCGGCTCCAAGCTCCTTAAAAATTTCATCTCACCCTACGACGCCACCGTCGTGAAAAAACTGCGCGCCGCCGGTGCCATCCCATTCGGCCGGATGAACCAGGACGAGTTCGCCATGGGTTCTTCCACCGAGAACTCCGCCCTCCAAACGACCCGCAACCCCCACGATCACGACCGCGTTCCCGGTGGTTCATCCGGTGGTTCGGCCGCCGCCGTCGCCGATCTAACGGCCATCGCCGCGCTCGGCTCCGACACCGGCGGCTCCATCCGCCAGCCCGCCTCGCATTGCGGCGTCGTCGGTCTGAAACCCTCGTATGGCCGCGTTTCCCGCTACGGACTCGTCGCCTTCGCCTCATCACTCGACCAGATTGGCCCGCTCACCCAATCGGTGGAGGACGCCGCCCTCATCCTCCAAGCCATCGCCGGTGGCGATCCGCAGGATTCCACCTGCCTCGACGCGCCAGTCCCGGATTACCTATCCGGTCTCAACGACGGCGTGAAAGGTCTCAAACTCGGTATTCCCAAGGAATACTTCGGCGAAGGTATCGACCCCGGCGTCCGCAAAAATGTCGAAGCCGCCATCCAGGCCCTCGCCGCGCAAGGAGCGGAAATTGTCGAAATTTCCCTGCCTCACACCGAGCACGCCGTCGCCACTTACTACATCATCGCCCCCGCCGAGGCCTCATCGAATCTCTCCCGCTTCGACGGCATTCGCTACGGCCACCGCGCCGCCAACCCCGCCGATATCCTCGACCTTTACAAGAAATCCCGCGAGCAAGGCTTCGGCCCCGAGGTCAAATGCCGGATCATCCTCGGCACTTATGTCCTGTCCTCCGGCTATTACAACGCCTACTACAGCCGCGCCCAAAAAGTCCGCACCTTGATCCGCCGCGATTTCGAAAACGCCTTCACTCAGGTCGATGCGATCCTTTCCCCCGTCGTCCCCAGCCCCGCCCGCAAGATCGGCAGGATTTCGGGCGATCCGCTCCAAGAATATCTCGCAGACATCTTCACCATCGCCGCCAACCTCGCCGGCATCCCCGGCATCTCGATCCCCTGCGGCACCACCGACTTCGACGGCGGGAAAAACCTCCCCGTCGGCCTCCAGATCCTCGCCCCGCACTTGGGCGAGGCGAAATTGCTGCAAATCGCGAAAGCGGCGGAATCGTTCCTAGCGTAACACTCTCGCATTCTTGCGACTGGTTGTGGCATTGACATTATTGCTAGATCACGGCCTGTGCGTTTCAGAGCCATGCGTAGGAACGTATCATGAACAAACCCGCATTCTTCCTGATTGTTGGCCTCGGCGCGGCAGGGTTGGTTTCCGGCTACACCGCGAAGCGCCTTACCCAAGTCCCCGACGCGCCGATTCCACGCGAGATTGCGCGTGAAAAATCCCAGCCAGCCCCCATCGCGGTCGCCCGGTCCACGGATACCCTGGAACAGCTCGCCGCCTTGGACGGCCCGTCTCTCTACAGCCGCCTGGCGCGATGGATGGTCACGGCCAGTGAGCCGGAGGTCGCGAGCTTTTGGGAAATTTACCGGCAGGAAAATCCACGGGATCCTGACATCGTCGAACTTACTTTCATCAACTGGACCCGCTTGGCACCTCAAGCCGCCATCGCTGCGGCAGCGGGTGACGCGAATCTGGCTTGGCGGGCCTGGGCTTGCACCGATCCCCAAGCGGCGCTGCTGGCGGCCATCGACGCGGACTCAGTTTGCCTGACGGCCACCGTCCAGGCGATCGGATATCATCATCCCGAGTGGCTGCGCGCCCATTTCGACATTCTCCCCGAATCCGCCCGGAAGAGCGCGCTTGAAGCGATGGACTGGAGCAGCCAGGCCCACGCCAAGGAGACGTTGGAGCTTTTGAAAGAGCACGACCAATTCAATCCGGTGGTTTTCGCGACACTCGTTCGCAATGATCCATGGGCCGCTTACGAATGGCTCCAGCAAAACCGGCGCATCATGAGTGGCACCTCGGACGACACGTCTTATGCCATGGACTTTCTCGTCACCGCCATGGGCGAGTCCCAGCCGGAAGCCTTGGCGCGACTTGCCAAGCAGACGCCAGCAGGCCTGCTGAAACGGAAAATAGAGGTCGCGTTGTTTAAGAACCTGCTGGCAACGGACCCACAGGCCGCGCTCCTTGAAGCCAAATCCACTCAAGCCCCAGAGATCGCCGCAGAGCGCCTGGCCGCCGTTGGCTCCAGCCTAGCCAACTTCGACCCGGCGGAAGCGCTCGCGATCGCAAGCCTGTTGTTCCCAATTTGCTCCAAGGCTTCCATGCAACTCCCCGAGGGGTCCCATCCATCCGGTTCCTATTCAATCCCCGGGATATATGAGTTCTTCGATGCTCTCATTGCCACCAATCCGGCGGCCGTTCTGGAACTGGCGATTTCCCGTCACGGTCCATCAGATCAAGCCCCGACAAGCCTATCGCACCTCACCCAACGATGGGCGCAGGATGATCTCCCGGCCTACGCGGACTGGGTGAACCGACAATCCGATCCCGCCATCCGCAGCGAAGCGGAATCAGTGGTCATCCAGGAGCTCCAATCTAACGAACAATATCCAGAAGCCATCAAATGGGTGATGAGCAACGAAAGCTCGAAAAAGCGCTACCTCGAAAGCGTGCTCCGCAGTTGGCGCGACGAAGAGTCCGCCGCAGCCCTCCAGTGGCT
>JAYVEJ010000293.1:0-1885 GCA_043748885.1 Luteolibacter sp.
TCATTTCAACTCGTTCCACTTGTTGACGAGACCGACGCGGGTGCCGCCGATTTCGTAGAGCTTGTTTTTATCATGCACCATATCGGCGCGTTTGAGGCCGGTGATGAGATAGTCTTTGCGCAGATAGATCGCTTGCTCGGGGCAGACTTCCTCGCACATGCCGCAGTAGATGCAGCGGATCATGTCGATCTCGAACTCCAGCGGGCGTTTCTCGACCTTGGCCCATGGATCGTCGGATGGAATTTCGCTGGGCTTGATTTTGATCGCCTTGGGCGGGCAGATGAATTCGCAGAGCTGGCAGGAAACGCAGCGTTCGCGGCCTTGTTCATCGGTGACGAGTGCGGGGGCTCCGCGATAGTATTCGGGAAGATGTTCATCCCAGCGTTGTTCGGGGAATTGCATGGTCACACCGAGACCGGACGAGGCTAACGATTCGGCTCCGGCCGATTTGCCACGCAGCGATTTAACCGCGTGAGTCATGGTAAGTAGGAAGCCTTTGATGAGTGCTCCGAAGTAGATCTTCTCACCGAAATTGAGTTTCGGGCGCTGGAGTTTAATGACGGCCATATAGAGAAAAGTTAGGGAGTGGAACTCGCGAGTTCGCGAAGTTTATTAAGGTTAAGCGCGCCGCCGCCGCGGAGGTAGAAGGTGGTGATCTGCTGGCGCAAAGTGCGATAGAGTGCAGCATCCGTCATCGCGAGATCGTGAGAGGCGCTGAACTCATTGATGAAGGTGACTAGCGCGGCAACATTTCCCCAGTGTCTTTCCTTCAGTTCGTGACCGAGCTTCTCCGGATGAGCGAGCATCTGGCGAGCGGTGAGTTCGTCTTGTCTGGAGAGGGTTGATGTCATTGGAGAATTTCGAGGTAAACAAAGTTTTCCGTTGCGATGTCTCTTTTGGCTTGAGGGAAAGTATGGATAACTTTTTTGACTTCGATGAGGTCTGGCTGGAAGTGGTGGTGGAGGAACTGGATATCTTCAATGTCCTTGGAATTCGCTCGGGTTAGCTTCGAGGCAATGATGTTTTCGATCGGTGGGCGCGAAATGATAAGTCGGCCGATTTTAAAGATTCGGACGGGGGTGAAATTACCCACTTGAACGATGCCGGGATCGACGAGCTGCAAATAGGGTTGGTCCGGCGCGAGAATTCCTTTGGGGTTGAAGGAGAGTCCAGATAACTCGGCGGCACGCTTCAGTTCGATAAGGTCGAAATCGCTGGAGGGCTGCCAGATGTCTAGGTCTTCAGTGGTTCGGAGTTCCATGCCAGCAAATAGGCACGCGGCAGAGCCGATGAGGCAAAGTTGCAGCGGTGGTCCTTCGTTACCAAGCTCACTGGCAACTTGTTCAAGAATCAGCATCCAGCGATCTCTATCGAACGTGGGTGTGGTTGATTCTTGATCCATAAGATTTAAATTAAAATGAGCGTTAAATGATCAAGCCCGTAAAACTTTAGGCCGCTCTTCGGAGACTTTCGCGACCCAGATCACGGCGACGGTGACCACGGCTAACAGCACGGCTCCGATGCTGATGATAGTGCCTTTGAGTTGTGGCGCGGCGATGATGAGTGCGGCAAGGAAGACGTTGATGAGGGCAGCTTCGAAGAACACGACCCAGCCGAGTTTCATGAGTTGATCATAACGGAACCGCGGCACGGTCCAACGAACGAGGATGAAGAAAAGAATGAAGCCGATGAGTTTGGTTAGGAAGCAACCCATATGGATAAGTCCGCCGAAGTAGAAGTCGCCGATGTGGAGTTTTGCGACCCAAGCGTCGGCACCGAAGCCGATCGACCAGCCGCCGAGGAAGAGGGTGATGATGAGCGCGGAGCCGATGACCATGGCGGCGTATTCACCCATGAAGAACATCGCGAATTTCATCGAGGAGTA
>JAYVEJ010000294.1:0-5128 GCA_043748885.1 Luteolibacter sp.
CGGTTCGACTGAAATGCCATCGGGTTAATGGGTTTTTCCTAAAGGATGATCAGTCGGACCGCTTCTTTTTTTGCCAGCGATGCGCGGCAAGCTAGCGAATTGGCGGGGTCCGCCGGTGATGCGTTACAATTTCTGTCACATTTTCTTTTTTCGCATTGCATCACTCGACTTCGTTTGCATCCTCCCGCCGTCCGGTTTTCCCTCCTTGGGATTTTCTGGAAAACAGCTTGTGAAAAATTTCACAAGCTCCATTCTCTGAGCACTCCATCGCCTTCCTTATGGCAAATATTTTTCCCCGCTGGTCCAATTTACTGCCTCTCAAAATCGCTGTCTGCGCCGGGACCGCAGCGGCTGGCGTGGCGCTTGCATTTGCTTATTATGCCACGCCCAAGGCGTTGGTGGTCGGCTACCAACCTTCTCAGCCGATCCCGTTTTCCCACAAAATCCACGTCGATCAACTCGGCCTAGACTGCCGCTACTGCCACTCATTCGTCGATGTCGCTGGCCACTCGAACGTGCCGACCGGTAGCACCTGTTGGAACTGCCACCAACACGTCCAACGCGATAGCCCGAAACTCGCTCCGCTGCACCGCTCGATGGACCCAACCTACGCCGGCTACGACGGCAAACCGATCGAATGGGTGCGCGTCCACAAAGCTCCCGATTACGTCTATTTCAACCACTCCGCGCACGTCAACCGCGGGATTTCCTGCCAAAGTTGCCATGGCAACGTCAACAAGATGGAAGTCATCTATCAGGCCGAGCCGCACTCGATGGGCTGGTGCCTCGAATGTCACCGCGCGCCTGAGAAAAACCTCCGTCCGCTGGAAGAAGTTTATAACTTCGGCTACAACGCCGAGACCTACATTTCCAACAACCCGCAGCTCGGCGTGAAAACGACTGAAGAGCTCGGCCTCAAGTTGAAAGAGGAGTTCATGGTGAAACCCAAGGTCACCTGCGCCACTTGCCACCATTGATCCTTCCGCCCGTTTTTCCCATTTCCACAATTTCCGCAACCTAACATGAGCAAGCGCGTTTGGCATCACCCCGAAGTTCCCGCCGGCGAGACGACCGTCGCCTGGCGCAGTGCGGGTCAGTTAGAAGACAGTGCCGAGTTCCGGCAGTGGATGGATCGCGAGTTCCCGCGCGGTGCTGCCGAGCTGGCAAGTCCCGAGGCGGATGAAACATCCCGCCGCTCGTTTTTGAAATTGATGGGTGCCTCGACCGCGCTCGCTGGATTCGGAATGGCAGCCTGCCGCCGCCCGGAAAGTTACATCGTCCCTTACACCAAGGCTCCCGAGTGGGTCATTCCGGGCAATGCGACTTATTACGCATCCTCCATGCCGCGGGCGACCGGCGCGACGCCGCTGGTGGTGACCACCTTCGAAGGTCGCCCGACCAAGCTCGCTCCTAACAAGCTCCATCCCGATACCGAAGGCACGGACGCATTCGCCCAAGCCTCGATTCTGGATCTCTACTCGCCATCGCGTTCGCGGGCCATCCTCAAGGCCGGGAAATCCGCGCCACGCGCTGATTTTGAGAAAGTTGTGGCCACTCTAGCAGCCGACACGTCCGCGAAAATCGGCTTCGTCTTCGGGGCCGATGACAGTCCAACTCGCGCCCGCCTGACCAAAGAACTCGCGGCTAAATTTGCCTCCGCGAAATTCTATCAATACGAGGCGCTCACCGGCGATGCCTCGAACATCGCCCTCGGCGACGGCGTCCGCTTGGTCGCAGATTTCGCCAAGGCCGACCGGATCGTTTCGCTCGACTGCGATTTCGCGGGCACCGATTCGCAAGGTCCGGTCACGCCATTTTTCGACCGCCGCAAGCCGGAAGGCAAAGCGTATGAAGCCAAGCCCGATGCCGCTTCGATGAACCGACTCTATGCGGTGGAAGCTGCGTTCACTCTAACGGGCGGCATGGCAGATCACCGCCTGCGCGTTTCTCCCAGCCAAGTCAATGCCGTGGCGGCTCAGATCGCTCGCGGTCTCGGCGTGAAAGCCGCAGTCGCTGCCATCGTTCCCGAACTCACCGATCCCAAGCACATCGAGTGGGTCAACGGCCTCGTGGAAGACCTCAAGGCCAACGCCGGCAAGTCGCTCATTCTAGCTGGTTCGCGCCAGTCGCTGTCGCTGCATCTGCTAGCCCACGCGATGAACATCGCGCTCGGCAACATCGGCGAAGGCAAGCCACTCCTCGCCGTGCAGACCGAGACCAATGGACTCGGAAATTTAACCACCCTCAAGGCGGACATCGACTCCAGCGCAGTTGAAACCCTCGTTCTGCTCACGCCTTCAAACCCAGTTTACGACGCACCAGCCGATCTCGATTTCGCCGGAACCTTCGCCAAACTGAAGATCAGCATCCATCTCGGCCCCCGCACTGACGCGACCGCCCACGCTGCGACCTGGCATTTGCCTGCCGCCCATTACCTGGAATCCTGGTCTGACGCCCGCACCGCGCGCGGCACTTACACCGTGGTCCAGCCGATGATCCTGCCACTCTATCAGGACTGCGTTTCCGAACTCGAACTCCTCCTCGCGCTTCTATCCGCCGATGGCAAATTGCTCAACGGTGAAGGCGAAAAAGGCGCAGCCTCTCCGGCCTACACCGCCGTCCGCACCACCTTCGCCACCCTCGGCGGGGAAGGGGATACGGTTTGGAAAAAGCTACTGCGCGACGGTTTCCTCGCGGACTCAGGCTATCCAGTTGTAAGCCCGGTCTCCCGCGGTGACATGGCCGTGCCTCTGATCGCTCCGGCACCGACCAAGGATTCGCTCGAAGTGATTTTCGCCACCGACTCATCGGTCTTCGACGGCCGCTGGATCGACAACGGCTGGTTGCAAGAAGCGCCCGATCCAATCTATAAACTCACCTGGGATAACGTCGCGCTTGTCGCCCCGAAAACTGCCAAAGAACTTGGGATCTACGATCAAATCGTCGCCCTCGAAACTTGGAATGGCGCACGGGCTGCCGGTGGCGACGATGAAGGTGAAAACCGCACTTCGCCGATGATTACACTCGTGGTCAACGGTCAATCGTTAGAAATTCCGGTTCTCGTTTCCTTCGGCCAAGCCGAAAATACCATCATCATCCCGCTCGGCTACGGCCAAGGCTTCGACGAACACGACGAACTCAAGCGCGGCCCGAAAAACGCCACTCACGTCGGCCTCGTCGGCATGAACCGTGGCTTCAACGCCTACTCGCTGCGCACCGCCGCGACTGCCTATTTCGCCACCGGCGCCAAGGTCAAGAAGACGGCTAACCGCTATCATCTCGCGATCACTCAAGAGCACAGCGCAATGTATGGTCGCGCTCTCGCCCGTGAGGTATCGACGCTGGAGGACGAGGAAAAAGGTTCGTTCGCAGCACAGCTTGCAAACGTTCCCAAGCAAGGCAACGACGCCCACGCGCCGCCGAATGTTTCACTCTATATCCCACAAACTTCCGCCAGGTTTAATCCGGGCAAGGATGGCAAGGCGCAGACCTTCCTCAGTGACACCCTCCATCAGTGGGGCATGTCGATCGACCTATCTTCATGCATGGGTTGCAATGCCTGTCTTGTTGCTTGCCAGTCGGAAAATAACATTCCAATCGTCGGCAAGAAACAAGTCGCCATGGGTCGTGAGATGCATTGGATTCGCATGGATCGTTACTTCGCTGCGCAAAAGGATAACACCTTCGACGAAGACAATCCGGCGCTCGTCCCGCAACCTGTTGCGTGTGTGCATTGCGAGTCCGCTCCGTGCGAAACCGTGTGCCCCGTCAACGCCACCATCCATACCGAAGACGGTCTCAACGCGATGGCCTACAACCGCTGCATCGGCACCCGTTACTGTGCTAACAACTGCCCGTATAAAGCCCGCCGGTTTAACTATTTCGACTATAACAAACGCAACCCGCTCATTTCCCATAACCTCTACAAAGGTCCGTTCGGCGAGAAACAAGTGGGCGAAGCTCCCCACCTTCAGAAGAACCCGAACGTCACCGTCCGGATGCGCGGAGTGATGGAAAAATGCACCTACTGCGTGCAGCGCCTTAAGGATGCGGTCATCCGCCAGAAGCGCGGCCAAAAGCAGGAAGCACTCATCGTCGGCAAGCCATCCACCGAGATGCAGGTCACGACTCACACCCTGCGCACGCCAGTGGACTCCGTGAAAACTGCCTGTCAGGACGCTTGTCCCGCCAATGCGATCACTTTCGGAAATCTCTTGGACGAGGAAAAGGGCGCGATCGGCCGCAGCAAGCGCATCGAGCGCAACTACGATCTCCTCAACTACATCGGCACCCGTCCACGCACCAGTTATCTGGCCCGCGTCAAGAACCCGAATCCGAAAATGCCGGACGCCAAGTTCATCGGCAAAGCGACCGTTCACATGGTTTAATTTCAGTATTTCAGCTTTTCAGTATTTCAGCATTTACCCCATCATGGCATCCACCATCCATACCGCACCTGAGACCCACACCGGGGTTAAGATCCCGGTGCTCAAGCGCGAAAAGCTTATCCTCAGCGGGCGCTCCTATCATTGGATCACCGAGCGCATCTGCGGCGTTTTGGAAAATAAACAACCATTCCTCTGGTGGTTGTTGTTCCTCCCGTCCGCGCTCATCGCGCTCATCGGCGTCGGTGGTGGTTTGACTTATCTCGTCTCCACCGGCGTCGGTGTCTGGGGCATGTCTAACCGGGTGTTCTGGGGCTTTGATATTACCAACTTCGTGTTCTGGATCGGTATCGGTCACGCGGGAACTCTGATCTCTGCGGTGTTGTTCCTAACACGCCAAAACTGGCGGACTTCCATCAACCGCGCGGCGGAAGCGATGACGATCTTCGCGGTGATTTGCGCTGGTATTTTCCCGGCATTCCACGTTGGCCGCGTTTGGTTCGCGTGGTTCCTCGCACCGGTCCCCAATGCCAATGCAATCTGGCAGAACTTCAAGTCGCCGCTGCTGTGGGATGTGTTTGCGGTTTCCACTTATTTCACCATCTCGCTGATCTTCTGGTATCTCGGGATGGTGCCCGATCTTGCGACCATCCGCGATCGTTGCAAGCCCGGCATCCGCAAAATTTTATATGGTATCTTCTCGCTCGGCTGGCGCGGCGGCAACCGTCAGTGGAGCCACTACG
>JAYVEJ010000295.1:0-1880 GCA_043748885.1 Luteolibacter sp.
AAGCCCATGAAGGGGCACTGAGGTGAGACCAATTACTTTTCATCGGCTTTCTATGGACGCGGCGAATCGGAGTGTCGCCGCTCCTTGATTCCAATTGCAACCCGTTCGCAGCGCATGAGCAAACGGACGAGGGCGTCCACTCTCCTCGCGATTTCAGTTTTTCAGCATTTCAGCTTTTTCTAAATCAGGTGCATTTGGTTTTCCTAAATCAGTACTACCCGCCTGATGCCGCGCCGACGGGAGTGATGCTGGAGGCGGTCGTCGAGCGGTTAGTGCGGGACGGTCATGAGGTGACCGTCCTTTGTGCATCGGGTGGCTATGCGGATTCGAGACACAAGACTTTAAGACGCAAGAGGCAAGAGGGCGATAAAGAAGAAGAGAATGTCCACGCCCGCCGTAGCCAGTTTACTATTATCCGCATTGGAGCCTCGAGCTTCGGGCGGGGGACGTTCGTTGGCAAGCTGCTCGACTATGCTTCTTACTATGTGGGAGTGGCTTTGAAGTTATGGGTCATGAATCCGCAGCCGGACCGCATTGTCGCCCTAACCACTCCGCCGCTGATATCTGTATTGGCGCGCTTGTTCTCGAAAATCCGTGGGGCGGATCATGCGCATTGGGTGATGGATCTCTATCCAGATGTGATGGCGGCGCACGGGATGCTCGGAGAAAGAAGTATCATGTATCGGATTCTAACGAGCTTGGCGCGCTGGGGTTTCGGCGGGCGGCGTTGTGCGGCGGTGCTCACCCTAGGGCCGGACATGGCGGAAAGGCTGTTGGGGAAAAACCCGAAAACTGAAATAAAAGAAGATATGGATATGGCACCGACCCAAGCTTCTTCTTCTACCCATCAACCCTCAACTCTCAACCATCAACTTTCTTCAGCACAATGGGTGCCATTATGGGGGACGGAGGAAAGACTAAAAACTGGAACAGAAGGAGCTGAAGTCGATTCACCATCAACTTCTTCCTTGCGCCACCAGCGCGGGTGGGTGGATGGAGAATTGATTGTGATGTATTCTGGCAACATGGGCTTGGGACATCGCTTCGGTGAAATCCTTGCGGCGGCTTCAAGGAGCGTTGGCGTCTCGCCGACGAGTGTTCCCGATTTCCAACCTTCGACTCTTCCTATCAGTCATCAACTATCAACTCTCAACCATCAACTGTCTTCTCACACCCGCTTCGTATTCTTCGGCGGTGGCAAACGGCGCGTGGAAGTAGAAGCATTCGTTAGAGAAAATCCACGATGTGCGGTGGAGGTCCATGATTACGCCCCGGCGGCAGAATTGGCGGCGCACTTGCGGAGCGCGGATGTGCATTTGGCATCGCTTGATGCGGCTTGGACGGGAACGATGGTGCCGAGCAAATTGCAGGGCATCTTTGCTGCCGGGCGACCGGTGATTTTTATCGGTAGCGCAGATTCGAGCATCGGTCGCTGGGTCGCGGAGAGCGGCGGTGGGTGGGTGATTCTCCCGGGCGATGTCGATAGTCTGCTCGCCGCGCTGGACGAGGCGCGGGATCCCGAGATCCGTCTAACACGCGGTCGCGCGGCGAAGGAATTTGCGGACAAACATTTCGACAAGCGGACCAATGTCGCGCGCGTGGCGGGGATTTTTACTTCAGGCATGGACGAGGCGTCCGTGCTCCTCACGCCACACGCGATTCCGTGATAGGTTAGATTTGTATCGCCGACGTCTTCAAAATGTGGCGAGCTTCGTTTCTACCTATAAAATGGTTACCGAAATCACATTCACGGTCGGCTTCTCGCTGGCGATATCGCTCGGCCTGAACCGGCTGATGCTGGAGGTTGCGCCACAGCTAGGGCTGATGGACCAGCCCGGCGAACGGCGGATCCACTCGCACCCGATCCCGCGGGTCGGCGG
>JAYVEJ010000296.1:0-1880 GCA_043748885.1 Luteolibacter sp.
GGCGCGCCTTCGCAGATCGAAACGTGGGACTATAAGCCGAAGCTGTCCGAGCGGTTTGACCAAGATCTGCCAGAGTCCGTTAGAGGTGGGCAGGTGCTCACCGGCATGACTGCATCCCAGACGCGCTTTCCCATCGCGCCCTCGATTTTCCCGTTCCACCAACACGGAGACGCGGGCCACTGGGTCAGCGATTTACTGCCCCACACCGCCAAGGTGTCCGACGAGTTCGCGGTGATCAAGTCGATGCACACGGATGCGATCAACCACGAGCCAGCCATCCTGTTAGCCAACTCGGGCAACATGATCGCCGGCAAGCCATCCATGGGTTCGTGGATTTCCTATGGCCTCGGCTCGATGAATGACGACCTGCCAACCTTCGTGGTGCTGACTTCCAAACTGCCGCTCTTTTCTAACATTCAAGCGCTGTCCTCGCGCCTGTGGTCGGCCGGTTTCCTCTCGCCTGAACATGCCGGCGTCGCGCTGCGCTCCGGTGGCGATCCGGTAATCCATCTTTCCAATCCCAAGGGCGTGCCCGCCGCGATCCGCCGCGCAATGATCGACGGCGTGAGTGAAATGAACCGCCAACTCAACGAGCGCATCGGCGATCCCGAGACCAACGCCCGCATCGCCCAATATGAAATGGCGTTCCGGATGCAAACTTCGGTGCCCGAGCTGACCGATCTATCCGACGAGCCGGAGTCGGTGTGGGAGATGTATGGCCCGAAAGCCAAGGAACCCGGCACCTATGCCTACAATTGTTTGATGGCCCGCCGCCTCGCCGAGCGCGGCGTGCGTTTCACCCAGATTTTCCACCGTGGCTGGGACACCCACGGCGACCTCCCGAACCGCATGAAAATCCTCTGCGAGGACGTGGACCGTCCGACCGCCGCCTTGATCGCGGATCTCAAACAACGCGGGCTGCTAGACGACACACTCGTCGTCTGGGGCGGCGAATTTGGTCGCACCGTTTACTCGCAAGGCGGCCTCACCAAGGAGAGCTACGGCCGCGACCACCACCCGCGCTGCTTCTCGATGTGGATGGCCGGCGGCGGCGTGAAACCCGGCACCACCTACGGCGAGACCGACGATTTCTCCTACAACATCGTCAAGGACCCGATGCACATCCGCGACCTCAACGCCACCATTCTCAATCTGCTAGGAATGGATCACGAGCGGCTGACGTTTAAGTTCCAAGGCCTCGACCAAAAGCTAACCGGCGTCGAACCCGCACGGGTGGTGAAGGAACTGCTGGCTTGAAAACGCGGCCGGGACATGCCGTCTAGCAGTCTCCCGGTGGATTTACGGGATTGACAACTGGATGGCGAGGCAACGAAGTGCCTTTGGTTCCGAAGGGATCGTGAATTTCTGATCCTCCATTATTCGCAAAACCAAACACCGCACACTCCCCAATCATGAAAACCATCCCAAATGCATTCCTCGGCCTCGCCTTCGCAGGGCTGTCTTTGTTCGCTTCCATCAGTGCGGGCGCCGCAACCGCACCCAAGGTTTCCGTGATCGTGAATGGGACCAAATTGGTGGACGGCAAGTCCTCGATCAATTTCGGCATGGTCACGGTCGGCAGCTCCAGCACGCCAAAAACCTTCACCATCAAGAATATCGGCAACGCCGCCCTCCCGAACATCGACGTCGTGGGAAGTGGCAAACAAAAGAGCAGTTTCTCCGGCACCGCACCGAAACTCAAAACCCTCGCGCCCGGCCAATCGACCACCTTCAAAGGCTATTTCAAACCCAAGGTCATGGGCACCAACAACATGGTCATCCACGTCACCAACAGTTTCGACGCGACGACATTCGACATCAAACTCACCGGCACGGGAATGGGGCGGGCCACTAACATGAACGGATCATTCCCGGGCTCT
>JAYVEJ010000297.1:0-5121 GCA_043748885.1 Luteolibacter sp.
GACGCGCTCGAACTCTCCAAGCTGCTCGGCGAGGACTATGCAAAAAAACCTGGCGTGTTTGCGTCCATCGCCGCCCACTTGATTTCCCAACCGAATGCTTCCTCGTCGGGGTATGGGGCTGCGGAAAAAATCGCGACTCCGTTGAGCGCTTCCGCCGGTGTGGCTCAGGGTTCTGCGCTGGCGACCTTGGCCCGTATCGCCTTCCTCAAAGGCGATAAGCCCCGGGCGGCGGAGCTTCAGAAACAAGCCAAGCTCCGGCATTTCCTGAAGAATCGGAGTTCGAATAGGAGCGCATGAGATCGCGGATGCTCGCGATCCTTTTCCTGATGAGCGCGCCGCTTACGATGGCCGAAGAAGGCATCGGGCTGGAAGAACACGTCCAGATCACTCTGGATCGCGGCGACTATCAGCCGGGGCCGATGGATGATCGCACGCCGCTGATTCTGAGATTGAAGCAAATCAAGCCTGCGGAAAATGGCCGGTTCACCTATTTATTTTACTACCTCAGCTTCGAGCCAGGTCGCTACAAGCTCGCGGACTACTTGATCCATCCAGATGGCACGCCTGCCATGGATCTGGGAGAAACGCCGATTGAAATCAGCTCCATGCTGCCGCCCGACATCCAAGGTGCGCTCAATCCGCTTTTCCCGCGAGCGTTTCCCGCACTCGGCGGCTACCGCATGATCCTTGGTGGCCTAGCCGTGCTGGAGTTGTGCGGGCTGCCCGCATTGGTTTGGCTGCGCTGGAAAAAGCCAGTGGCGGCTGTAAAGGATGAGATCGTCCCCACACCCACTTATGCCGAGCGGATGCAGCCCTTGGTGAAAGCGGCGACAGGAAATCTAACTGCTTCGGGTCAAGCCATGCTGGAGCGGCTTCTCACTGGCTATTGGCGCGAGAAAATCGCCCGGCCCGAACAGCGGATGGGCGAGGCGCTCAGCGCGCTCAAGTTACATCCAGAGGCGGGGGGGGCGCTGCTGCGGGCTTTGGAACGCTGGCTGCATCATCCGGGTGGCGCATCGCGAGCGGAAATCGAGAAATTACTCGAACCGTATCGTCAGACTAACATGTCAGTGACGCAGGAGGTGGGCGCGTGAGTTTATCATTTTGATCGATGGCGACGCGAAATCCGGTGGCGTGGAAACCATCGCCGCCGGCACCGGTGGCAAGGTGTTTCAAGTGGGCAATCGCTCGCCTCTGGATGGCGTATTTCGAGAAATCGACCACATGCAGAAGGCTCGTTTCAAGCAAGTCCCCGCCGATTGGGTGGATGACTACACCGCTACTTTCTCGCAACTCTCTCGCCGTCTCAACGGCAGCTTTTTCGACTGCAACGTCCGCCACATTCCAAGCGACGCGCTCGCCAAACTCAATGCCGAGGCACTTGGTGCCGCGAAAGGGAAGCCCGATTACCGGATGCTCGCGCTCATCCCCCTCGCCGCAGCCACCACCCTGCTGTGCCTGTTGCCGCTGCTGCTAGAATACCTCGGCAGCGCTTGGCGACCGCGCGGGTTCACCGTGAAACCCCTCACGCTCGTCCTGATTTCATGAGAAAATATCTGGTTCTCCTTTGGCTGCTGTTGCCGGTCGGCGTGTTCTATTACGGTCGTGGCCAGCAGGGTGATCCCCACGCGAATGCCCTGATTCCATTGCCGGATCTCCATATTGCCCCTTGCCCGCATTCCCTGTCCTATGTGATCTTTCACGCATGCCCGCAATCATTTTAAAAATGCGGGAGGATGAGGTGGATGGCGGCTTTGTGGCCACCGCGCTGGGATACGCCATCGCAACCCAAGGCGATACCGTCGAGGAATTGCGGGAAATGATGCGGGACGCCGTGCGATGCCACTTTGGCGATGGCACCCCCCAGCCCGCTGCCGAAAATCATCCGCCTGCACTTCGTCCGTGAAGAGGCTCTGGCGGTATAAAAATCCCCCCGCGACATCGCCGCGTCAGACTCCATCCGTGCCCTGCGGATCTTCGGCTATGTGCCAGTGAGACAGGACGACACCCACCTCCGCCTGACGACCAACCCAGGAAGGAACCCATCATGTGACGGTTCCAAACCACCGCCCGCTCAAAACCAGCACCCTACTCGGCGGAATCTTGAAACCGGTGGCCGCACACCACAAACTCACCGTGGAGGAGTTGCTCGCCAAGCTGGAGCTGTGAACCTACGCCAGCCACTGGAAATGTTACCATGCGACCTTAAACACGACGTTTAGCCCGGGCTAGCAGAAGCGACGGTTCAAACAACCTCATTCATCCCACGTCCGTCCAGCGTTTGTTCCGCCCCGTTGGGGCTTCTGTCATGGGTGGTGTCCCGACCCAGGGCGACGCTCCCGCGTTGCGGGGCTTGCCTTGGGCTGGCTTGTAGAAGGCCGTTGGCCAGAACACCGATTAGGCCGATCAGGCCAATCACGGCGGCGTGCCGCCGTGCCTTTCTTCTGGCCAAAGGCCACGAATAAGCCAGCCCAAGGCAAGCGGGGAATGAGCGCCGCCCTAGAGCAGCGGGGCAAAAAATTCCCAAAGCCCCAACGGGGCGAATGGTCGGTCGCCGTTACCTGCCTGCCTGATGAACTAACAACAACCGCAGCCCATTGAGACAGACGATCACCGTGCTGCCTTCATGACCAACGACGCCTAACGGCAGCGCCAGCGAAAAGCCCAGCGCGGAAATAATCAGCACGACGATGACGGCACTGGCGAAGATGAGGTTCTGCAAGAGCACGCGTCTTGCCCGCCGCGCATGGTTGAGGAGGAGGGGAATGTTTTCTAACCGGTCGCCCATCAGCACGATGTCGGCGGTTTCCATCGCGACATCCGTTCCCGCCGCGCCCATGGCGACGCCGATGTCGGAAATGGCGAGCGCGGGCGCGTCGTTCACGCCGTCGCCGATCATCATCACGCTGCCTTCCTTTTTTAATTCGCGAATGACGTTGAGTTTGTCCTCGGGGAGAAGTTCGGCGTGGACTTCATCGACGTTGGCTTCCTGCGCAATGGCTTCGGCGACGAGGCGTTGGTCGCCTGTTAGCATGACGACTTTTTTCACGCCGAGACGGTGGAGGTCGGCTGTGAGTTGGCGGGCGGCGGGGCGGATGGTGTCGGCCATGATCAGCACGGCGTGCGCGGTGACGGTGTCGCCCACGCGGCTGCCGAGCCAGACGCAGGTCTTGCCTTTGGCTTGCAGGGGTAGGGAAATTCCTGCGAGCGAGGTGACGCCCGCCGCATTGAGTTCGCGGAAAAGCCGTTCGCTGCCGACGAGATAGCGGGTCGCTTCGATGGTGGCTTCCGCGCCTTTGCCAGCGGTGGATTGGAAATCTGAGGCTTCTGGCAGGGCGATCCTGAGCTCCGCCGCGCTCTTGACGATGGCGTGGGCGAGCGGGTGCTCGGACTTCGCCTCCAGCGCGGCGGCGGCGCGGAGCAAGGCCGTGACCGGGGCGGGCAGGGGACTTGAAATTTCATGAATCCCGGCTGCCGTGACGATTTCAGTTAGCGAGGGTTTACCGACAGTTAGGGTTCCGGTTTTGTCGATGGCGACGATGTCGATCTTGGCGGCGGTTTCGAGATGCGAGCCGCCTTTGATCAGAATTCCGCGCCGCGCGGCACCGCCGATAGCGGATAGAACCGTGGCTGGGGTGCTGATGACGAGAGCGCACGGCGACGCCACGACCATGATGGTCATGGCCCGATAGAAGGCGTGGGCAAATGTTTCCCCGGCGAACAAATAGGGCAAGAGAAACACCACGATGGTTAGGCCGATGACGCCCATCGCGTAGTATTGCTCGGCGGTCTCGAGGAAGCGCTGGGTGTTGGATTTTTCCGCCTGCGCCTCGGCCACCAGCTTGACCATCCGCGAGAGCGCGGAGTCTTCAGAACGCTTGGTGACCTTGAGTTCGATCCCGCCGCTCTGGTTGAGAGTGCCGGCGAAGAGGGTGCTGCCGAGGGGTTTGGAAACCGGCATCGACTCGCCTGTTAGTGATGACTCATCCACGTTGGTGCTGCCTTCGGAAATCACGCCATCCACCGGGATTTGCTCGCCGGGCCGGACGATCACGATTTCTCCAACAGCCAATTCCTCGACCGCGACTTTGAGGGTGACGCCATCCCGTTTCACCAAAGCCTCGCTGGGTCGCAGGGTGAGCAGGGACTCGATGGCTTTCTGCGTGCGCTCCATGGCGTGGCGTTGCAGGACGTTAGAAAAGCTGAAGAGAAATAATAGGAGTGCGCCCTCGAATGGCGCACCGATCACGGCGGCGCCGAGCGCTGCTAGAACCATCAGCACGTCCACATCGAGCACGCGTTCTCGCAGCGAGGCGAAGGCGGAGCGCACGCCCTTTTGGCCGGCGAATAGGTAGGCTCCGGTGTAGAGCACGTTCGTAGCGAACCCGACGCCGGTTAGTTTCTCCGTCACCAGAGCAACGATTAGAAACAGCAGACCGAGGCCGCAGGAAATTTCCTCGTTGAGGTCGCCGTCGCGGATCTTTTGCGCGAGTGAGCGGTGGTCTGAGCCATGCGGAACCAGTGGATGGATGTCGGCCCCGGTCTTGCGCAGAGAGCCGATCATTTGCGCTTCGGATTCGATGTCGGAATCGAAGGTGACCGAGAGCACTCGCCCGAGGTAGGTGGCGGTGGCCCGCCTAACACCCGGCAGTTTGGCAACTTTTTTCTCAAGCTTCAGGGCGCATCCCTCGCAGGCATTGCCTTCTAACCGGAACGTGCATTTGCGCAGCGAGGACTCGACTTGCGCGATGTGTTCTTTCAAAAGCGAGCGAATGTCGCCGTCGGTCAGCACCGCCGGATTGAATTCCACATCGACCATGGCGTGGACCGGATCGGTGGAAACCCGGATCACGCCGCTGTGGGTGGCGAGGTCGTGGTCGGCTTCTTCCACGACCTGCGGATCCAATTTGGGGCGGTTCATGAACTCGGGAGCCGAAGCGGCGGTTAGGAGACGGGAAGTTTTTTGCTTACCGTGGCTGCTAAGTCGTGAAACGCGGCGGAGACCTTGCTAACCGCTGGGGAAACCAATGCGACCGGCGCCCCGCTGTCGCCGCGCTCGCGGGTCTCGATGTCGATGGGGATTTGTCCTAACAATGGCACATTCATTTCTTCCGCCTCACG
>JAYVEJ010000298.1:0-1877 GCA_043748885.1 Luteolibacter sp.
AGTTTGCGGCAGAGTGCGTCGTACTTCGCGTGTTGGGCATCTGCTAACGATTGGTTGGCTGACTCGAACCTCGCACTGGAGTAAGTCATGCTGGGATCGAGCCACAGTTGATAGAACTCATTGCCCAAATCATAATGTTCCGCGATGTTCTTGCGGCTGGTATCCACGGTGTTTTCACGGCGCAGGTGGCGGAACCAATTGATGATATTTAGGAGATTCACTCCCGGGAGTTTCGATGACGAGGTCTCCGCACCTTGGATGGCATTCACATTGAGAATGAACCATGAGATCACGGCAGCGATGTCATGGGTATCCCACAAACCATCGGTGTAGGTCTCACCCATGCCGATGTTTCCATAGTAGGCACAGCGTTTAAAAAACCCGGCATCATCTCGCAAAACCACCTTGGCGGTGATGGGCGCACCCGGTTTGCCAAAGTGACGGAGACGGCCATCAGCATACTCTAACCGTAATCCGCCGCACGGCATTTTCTCCAACAGACGAATCACCATCCGCTCGGCAAACCCTTGGGTGGGATGGGTGGCAGCCTCGCGCGGCACTCGTTCATCATTCAGTTCGATCGCTGCATTCATGGTGAATTCTTATTAAGGTTGGGGTGGGGGCGCATCACATCGAGTTGCACTTCGCGGCGCTCGGATTTGCGGAAATAGGGCACTCGCTTGATCCATAACAAAAGCGCCTGCCAATGGATGAGGCCGATGATCTTCAATGAAAGCAGCGGGTATTTGATGGCATAACTCATAAGCCTCGCAGAGGTGAGTTTGCGTCGCTCGCCACTCACCGCGCTGAGCAAAACGCGTTCGCCTGCATCGTAGTCGTCGATGGTGACCCGCCACTTCTCGGCTGGCCTGCCGAGGTTAAAATCAAACTCAAGCGCGGGATCGGAAAAGGGTGAGACATAGAAATTCCTTGCGACCCGCCGATGCCATGTGCCGTCGGCACCTGCGGTTTCCATAAGATAGAGTTTCATTTCGCGAAAGGTATTCACCACCTCCGCCACGCAGGCGAGCGGTGCGCCGGATTTTGAGTCGATGTAGTAAAATGACACTGGATTGAAGCCATAGCCGAGGACACGCGGGAAGGTGACCAAATGAATCTGGGCGTCGTCAGGGCAGACCATTCCTTGGGTGGCCAGCCACGACGTTAGATTCGCACGGATGCCGATGGGGCCGGCACTCACATGATCGCGATCGTCGATGGAGAACAAGTTGAAGCGATTGTGACTGAAGCCAAACAAGCGCCGACCCAGCGTAGGAAGTTCATCGAGGTTTACGCAAAACATGAAGACTCGATAGTTGAAGGCATGGCGCTTCGGCTTGAGGCGACAATGCATGATTGCGCATTCATAGAGCGAGTTCATTGCCATGGGTCTCTTGCTAGGATTTGGTTACAAACATTCACTGCCGACCACAAGCCATCTTCGTGGAAGCCATATCTCTGCCACGCGCCGCAGAAATAGCGATGAGTTTCATCACCGGCGGTGTGCAACACCGGCAAGCGAGCTTGCGCCGCCACTGCCGCCAGATCGAAGAGCGGATGTTCATAGACCAGTCTTCGCTTGATCGATGCTTCAGCGGGCGAAGAGGATGGATTGATAGAGACAAAGTATTGCTCCCGCTCGGAGACACCTTGCAGTTCATTCATCCAGTAGTGAGTCGAGTGGCGGTTGTTTTCGATGCGGTAGTTCCACGACGCCCAACAACGCCGCGTTTTGGGCATGAAGCGAGGGTCGGTGTGGAGGACGGCCTCATTTTTCTGATAATGAAACCGCCCTAGCAGATCGTTCTCCATCCGGGTGGGAGTTGCTAACATTTGCAATGCTTGATCGCCATGTGCGGCGATCACCACTCGATCAA
>JAYVEJ010000299.1:0-1876 GCA_043748885.1 Luteolibacter sp.
CTCAAGAAACACGGCTCAAAAAAGCGCATCCTCGACGGTGCCGACGACTCAGAACTCACCTATGACAAAGTTCTAGCAGCCGCCATCGCCTTCTCGAAATTCATCAAAGAGGAAACTGACAAGCCGCGCGTCGCCATCGTGCTGCCTCCCGGCAAGGCCGGACTCATCGCCAACCTTGCCGTGCTTTTCGCCGGAAAAGTCCCGGTGAACCTCAATTTCACCGCCGGCCACGAGGCGATCAAATCCTGCATCCGCCAGGCCGATGTCGATCGCTTCATCACTGCCGATCCGTTCGTTAGAAAAATCTCGTCGTTCCCATGGCCGCCTAACCGCGACCTCATTTTCATCGAGCGCGTGCTCCCCACCCTCAAGCCGAAAATCGTCAAATGGACGATCCTCGCCAAACTCCTGCCCGCCTCCGTGCTCGGCTTGCTGCTAGGTCTCAACCAGCGCCGCGGCGAGGACGAGGCCACCCTGTTATTCACCTCCGGCTCCTCTGGCGAACCCAAAGGCGTCGTCCTCAGCCATCGCAATGTCCTCGCCAATGTCTGCCAATTCGGCACTCGCTTGGATCTCCCTAACGGCTCCTCAATCCTCGGCTGCTTGCCGCTGTTCCACTCCTTCGGCTGCACCGTCACCCTCTGGTTTCCGGTCATTGAGGGCGTCAACCTTGTCACCTATCCGAGTCCGCTAGAAACCAAACGCCTCGCCGAACTCATCGCCCTCCATCAGATCAATATCTTTCTATCAACCCCCACTTTCCTGCGGGGCTACATGAAACGCATCGATCCCACGCAGTTCGCCTCGCTTAAGCTGGTCGTCACCGGTGCCGAGAAACTTCCCCAATCTTTGGCGAACGCCTTCGATGAAAAATTCGGCGTCCGCCCGCAAGAAGGCTACGGACTAACCGAGACCTCCCCTGCCACCAACGTCAACCTACCCAACCTCCAGCCAGAACGCGATTCCATCGCCCTGCCCTCCTCGCGCCACGGCTCCGTCGGCCAGATGCTGCCCGGCATGGCCATCAAAATCACCGATCCCGCCACCGACAGGGAAGTCCCGCTCAACCAGCAAGGGATCATTTGGTTCAAAGCCTCCAACGTCTTCAAAGGCTACCTCAACGATCCCAAGAAGTCCGCCGAAGTTCTATCAGACGGCTGGTTCCGCACCGGCGATGTCGGTCGCGTGGATGAAGATGGCTTCCTTTACATCGAAGGCCGCATCTCCCGCTTTTCCAAAATCGCCGGTGAAATGGTCCCGCACGAAACCGTCGAAGCCGCCGTCAACAAAGTCCTCGGCCTCGATTCCGAAGCGGAGCGCCGCATCGCCATCGTCGGCGTGCCCGACGAACAAAAGGGCGAGGCCATCTTGCTGCTATCCACCATCGCCGGACAAGCGCTCGAACAAGAATGCATCGACCTCCGCTACAAGCTGCTAGACGAAGGACTCTCCTCCCTCTGGTGCCCGAAACGGATCATCCCCGTCACCGAAATCCCCGTCCTCGCCTCCGGCAAGCTCGACATCAAATCCTGCGAACTCCTCGCGAAACGGGACTGAGCCATCCACACGACTCGCAGAATCATTCACAGCAGAATCATTCCAGAGTCTCTGTAAAATGATTCTGCTGTTCATGATTCTGCCAAAACAAATCCCTTTAAATTTCACTTCATCCCCTTGTCCCTCCGCATTTCGACAAAATCATTTTAGGACAAAATCATTTTGAAGAATTTCATAAGTGATTTCCCACCCTCCTCTTCAATGATTCTGTCACAAATGATTCTGTCATATCCTCTTCCCAATAACTTCTAACCAATAACTTTCAACAATCTCCACCCCATGCCCAATCGCATCGACTCCACCTTCGCCCGCCTTCGCG
>JAYVEJ010000300.1:0-5112 GCA_043748885.1 Luteolibacter sp.
GTGTTGGTGCTGCTGATCCCGGTGTTGCCCTTCTATCTGATTTTTCTGCGGCAGCAGGAGAAATCGGACCCCGAGCTTTGCCCCCCGGTGGACCAAGCATACTCTGACGAACTTGCATTATCGGAAGATCATGATGTCACCAACCAGTTCAGCGCGATGGGCAGCCTCAAGCCGGGAACTGTGCGGCTTCTAACCACCATCGGCGTGCTTGGCACGGTGAACTATGCCGCACGCCATTTTGTCAGGGCGGGTCGGTTAGGCCGCATCCGGACGATCCATTTCGCCCGCTGGGTGTTTCTCGATGACAACAAGCGGATGGTATTTTTTAGCAACTACGACGGCAGCGTGGAAAGTTATATGGATGATTTCATCAACAAGACGGGCTTCGGACTGAATGCTTCGTTTAGCAATGGCATTGGCTATCCACGGACCAATTGGTTGGTGATGGATGGTTGTGCTGATGAGCGGAAGTATAAAGAGTTTCTCCGCCGCCATACTCTTCCGACTCAAGTTTGGTATAAGGCGTACCCTGGACTAACGGCGGTTGATTTGGAACGCAACACTCGCATCAGGCTGGGCTTGGAACTCGCGTCGATCAGCGAAAAGGAGGCCCGCGAATGGGTATCATTGTTATGAAAACCGGCGAACTCGATTATGCGGATGTGCAGGGCTTGGTGCGCTATGGTTATGGCCGCATGAAGAAGGCGCGCTATGAACTGCTGCGCGTGAAGGATCTGGCGGCGGCTCGGGCGTGGTTGCGCTCCGCGAAGATCACTTCTGCGGTGGCAATGGAGCCACCGCCGAAGACCGCGCTGCAGGTCGCATTCACCGCGCCTGGCTTGCGGAAGTTAGGAATTCACGATGATGTCATCGCGGGGTTTTCTCACGAATTTCGCGCAGGCATGGCGGCGGAGAGCCGGGCGCGGCAGTTGGGTGATGTGAAAGACAATGCGCCCGAGAACTGGGAATGGGGTGGCTTTGGCAAGGAGCCGCATCTGGTGGTGATGTTCTTCGGCGAGGCCGAGTGCTATAGCGATTTTGTAGAGAAAGCCAAAGGTGCCGCGTGGAATGATGCATTTGAGTTGTTGGGCGAGCCGCTTAGAACCACGGATTTGGACGGCATCGAACCATTCGGTTTCGCCGATGGGGTGAGCCAGCCGCAGATCGACTGGGAACAACAACAGGCAACCACCCATGCCCAATTCAACTATACCAATCTATCGGCACTGGGTGAGTTCCTGCTAGGCTATCCTAATGAGTATGGAAAACTCACCGAGCGGCCCTTGCTCGATTCCGACGACGCAAGTAAACATTTACTAAATGCAGTGGAGGTGCCGAGGAAGAAAGACCTTGGTCGCAATGGAACGTATCTTGTGATGCGCCAGCTTGAACAAGATGTCCGCAAGTTTTGGAAGTATATCTACGATCAATCGGGCGGAGACCATGATGAGGCGGAAAAATTGGCGGCGGCGCTGGTGGGACGGACGCGGGATGGTGAGCCTCTAGTTGCGGTTAGGCATCAATCCATTCCGGGAGTCGAGGAGAAGGATACTCACAATCAATTCACCTTTGACCAAGATCCTGCGGGTGGCCGGTGTCCATTCGGCGCCCACATCCGCCGGGCGAACCCGCGCAATTCCGACTATTCCGGCCCCCCTAGCAATCTTTTGAAAAAGCTTCTGATCATGATCGGCTTCGGGCCGCGAGGCTTTCGAGATGATTTGATGTCGTCCGTGCGCTTTCACCGGATCTTGCGCCGTGGCCGTGAATATGGATCGGGACTTAAACCGGAAGATGCGCTGACGGGTAGGGGGGCCGACACACCGCGCGGCATCCATTTCATTTGCCTCAATGCGAACATTTCCCGGCAGTTCGAATTCATTCAAAACGCTTGGATGGCTAGCAGCAAGTTCTCCGGGCTCACCGACGAGAGCGATCCGTTAGTGGGGACCCGCCAGCCGATCCCGGGGTGTCCGGTGACTGGTAATTTTACGCTCCAATCTGACGGCGGCTTGCGGCGGCGGCTCACGGGGATGCAACAATTCGTCACGGTGCGCGGCGGAGCCTATTTTTTCCTGCCGAGTCTGCGCGCGTTGCGCTACATCGCGGACGCCGGAGTTCATAAAGACCTGCGCCCGCCGAGTTGAGTTTGTGGGTGCCGTAGGACTTGAATGACATCGAGGAATTTAGGAATCTGCATTTGTTTTAGTATTTCAATATCGGCGAAGGGACGCAGAGATCAGAGGTCGGGCCGATAGAGTCGGTTTGCTGCGATCCATTCCGCCACGGCGGGTGCGAGCCATTCATGAGACACAGCGCCGTTTGCCAGTGCTTGGCGGATCGCCGTGGCGGATGCCGGGTGGTGGCCTCTAACGACGTGGAGCCGGTAACCGTCTCGGGGCTGTGGTGGTCCGCCGCGGGCGATGACGGCGAACTCGACGCCGCAGGCGAGCCGTTCCGGGTTTTCCCAAGCAGGAAGCGCGTCCCATTGGTCGCCGCCCATGATCCAATACAAGCGAGCGGCGGGAAATTTTTCTGCCAGTGCCTCCGCGGCTAGATAGGAGAAAGCTGGGCCTGGTTGGCGGAGTTCGAAATCATCGACCACTGCCCACGGCAGACCGGCGGTGGCAAGCCGCAGCATTTCGCAACGGTCTGCACCGCTAACAGGCGTGCTGCTCAACTTGTGCGGGGAAATCGGGCAGGGCAGGAAACGGACTTCATCGAGAGTCAGCGCGGCGCGCGCCAGCCCGGCCAGGTGGAGATGGCCGAGGTGGACGGGATCGAAGGTGCCGCCGAACAGGCCGATCTTGTGGGTGGAAGTCATGGTTTCCGCTCGGAGCTTTACCGGCGCCGGGAAACCTGACCAGTTTTTCCGCCTGTGACTGATGCTTTTCAAATCCTGGGAATCCGACCCGCGCTCGTTCTATCCGACGAAGCCCTGCGCGATGCCTACCGCGAGGTCGGCAAGCGGACGCACCCCGATGCCGGCGGCGGTGAAGGCGAGTTCGCCGCGCTGCGCGAGGCTTTCGCCATCGTTTCCAGTCCGTCGCGGCGGCTCAGGCATTGGCTGGTACTGCGTGGCACGCCGGGTGATGTTAGAGGCTCCATCGAACCCTCGCTGATGGACATGTTCACCGACGTGGGCGCGGTCACCCAGCAGGCCGAGACGCTCATCCGCAAGCGCGACGAAGCGAAGTCCGCGCTGGTCCGCGCAATGTTAGAGGGTGAAACCCAACTCTGCCGCGAGGCCGTGGAGCGTGCTATTTTCCAAGTAGAAACGAGAATCGCCAGCGAATGCGCGGCATTTCCCAACTTCGAGAAATCTCCCGACCTCGATCTCGAAGCCGCCGCGAAAATCGCTAGGAACTTGGCGTTCCTCGAAAAATGGCGCGGCGGACTGCGAGCGTGTTTTCCGAAGTTGGTCTAGCAGATATCTGCCCCCCGACTTCCCATTCTCCCGCCGTTTTTCCATTCAGTTAGGTTCCAGTTTGTTAGCCTGTATCCACCTCATGCATTTGGACCGAAACCGCCACCACCGCCGACTCCCACGCCGAACTCGAAGAGAAACTCTGGGGTGCTGCCAATCAGCCCTGGGCCGGGGCGGATCTCAAACCTTTCGAATACTCGCCCACCGTCCTCGGCTTGATTTTCCTGCGCTATGCCGATGTCCGCTTCGTGGCGGTGAAGGCGGAAATCCAACCGCAGGCTGGATCACGGCGGAAGATCGGGCCGACGGAGTTCCACGCGGCGGGCGTGGTCTAGCTGCCGGATGAGGCGCGCTTCTCCCATCTGCCCAGCCTGCCGGAGGGCGCGAATGCGCCTGTTAGTTCGGCATCACCTGCCGCGCCGCCGCATCATCCATCCCTATCCAGAACAACGCATTCGCGCCCGACTCAAGGCAAGAGCCGTGTGAGGTAATTCTTCACTTACGGATCTGCGCGGGGGTCGCCGGCAACGGCGGTTCCTACCGCAATCGGCGCGCATTTACACTTGAGTCGGTGTTTCGGGTCTGGTCCGGGTTTTCGCGGACTCACACCATTTAGAAGGGGGATGGATTTTTTTACGACCGCCTCCGGCCTGGACAGCTGGGCTGCGCTGGCTTCCGACTTGGACAGTCGGAACACATAATTTTCACGAAGGAAACCCGATGTGATCGATCAACCGCACCTCGCCGTAAAACACCGCGGTCGCTAAGATTGTCGGCCGTTCCAAGCTGGCTGCGGGCTGCAAGGTTTCCGCATCGACGAGCGCCAAGTAATTGATGCGGGCAAGCGGCGAGGACTCGATGGCGGCGCGGGCGGCGGCGAGGATTTCTGGGGGGGAAGTTAGAACGGCGGCGGCTAACAACGCTTGGTGAATCCGTGGGGCATCGGTGCGTTGTTGTGGGGTGAGGCGGGTGTTGCGGGAGGACATCGCCAGTCCGTCTGGCTCGCGGACGGTGGGGCACGCGACAATTTCCACCGGCACATCAAGGTCGCGGACCATCCGGCGGATGACGGCGAGCTGTTGGAAATCTTTCTCGCCGAAAATCGCGGCGTCGCAGCCGGTGAGTAGGAAGAGTTTCAAGACGACCGTGCAAACGCCGTCGAAGTGACCGGGACGGCTGGCTCCGCAAAGGCCACGGGACAGGAGGTTCTCGCTGACCGTGACGGAGCGGTCGGGGAAATACATCGAGTCAGCAGCGGGGGTGAATACCACGTCCACCCCGGCGGCTTGACATGCTGCTAGATCGCTCGCCATCGGGCGCGGGTAGGCTGCGAGATCGGTGGCGCGGTCGAACTGGATGGGGTTTACGAAAATGGAGACGACGACAGTCCCGTTGGATCCGGCGATTTCGCGCGCCCGCTGCATGAGCGAAAGGTGGCCGGGGTGAAAGGCACCCATGGTCGGCACGAGCACGCAGGGGCGAGCGGAGTTCTTCAAAGTTTCCCTCAAGGCCGTGCCGGTGTCCGCGACTTTCATGGGGGCGGCTTACCCCATGAGCATGGGGCGGGCAAGCGGTCTATAAGAGATTACGGATAAGATCGTTCTCCTCACTTTTCCAGCACACGGTAAAAGGCTTTGGTCTGGCTGAGTGGAGCGTTGTCCGTGTAGATATTGCGCGGCACGGTA
>JAYVEJ010000301.1:0-1873 GCA_043748885.1 Luteolibacter sp.
TGGCGAATTCATTTCTCCCTACGCCCAAGACCGCGCGACGGTCCGGGGCAACATCAACGAGCTGAACCGCGACATCGCGGTTTACGAGCGCACCGCCGAGAAATCCTTCGCCGCTGGCCGCTACCTGCCCACCCGCGAGCTGTTCCAAATGATCGTCGAGCAACACCCCGGCCACATCCCAGCGTTGTGCAAGCTCGGCGTCGTCGCTCTCAAGCTCAACGACCCGACCGCCGCCGTCGATTCGTTCCGCCGCGCCGTCGAGTTGGACGTGAATAACCCCTATGCCCAGCGGATGTTAGGTTTCTCGTTCTATCTGCTAGGCGACATGCCAGCCGCCGAGCTCAACGTCAAACAAGCCGTCACCCTCGCGCCGGACGATGCCAACAGCCACTACTTGTTAGGTGCCATCAGCGAGCACCTCGGGCGGATGAAAGAGGCGCAGTCTGAATACAAAGCCGCCATCGCCGCCGACCCGCTGCCCAGCGAGCCCTACTATCGGTTAGCCGTCCTAGCCTCCCGCGCCAAGCGTTTCGAAGAAGCCAGAGGCTACTATGCCCAAGCACTCGAACGCGGGGTGATCCCGGATTCCAAACTTGAACAACTCCTCGCCCAACAGTGAAAACCCTTCGCCTCATCGCGCTGTTGCCGTTGCTGCTAGTTTCCTGCGCCTCGGATAAGGGCAAGAAAACGACGGAAGCCCCGGTCCGTAAAACTTTGGACGAGCGGATGACTGAAAAGAACGGCTACAAGCAGGACAGCAGTGGCAATTGGGTGCCCCAGAACGACAAGCGCAGCTCCTTCGAGAGCAAGGGCGAATCGAACTACGCCAAGAAGGATTACAAAAAACAGGAGTATAAAACCGGCGACTACGCGAAAAAATCCTGGTGGGGAAACAAGGACTACGGCTTCAAGAAATACGCCGGCAACACCGACGGCAGCCGCTTCCAAACCCGCTCCGCCCTGCAAGGCAAAGGTGCCCGCGAAGCTAGCATCCAAGCCAAGCTCCACGACCCTTATCAAACTGGCGACTACGCCACAAGCGCCGCCCGCGAAGCCGGCATCACGCCGATCAAAAAGGGATCTAACGACCGGATCGAAAACCGCCGCCAGACCTTCCAGCCGCCCGAGATCATCGACTGGCGGGAGCAACGCTCCCTCACCATGGACCAATCTAAGGGGATTCTGGGGCGCTGACCGCCACCTCGTTGCCCACCGCGACCAGCGACTCAAGCAGCAGCTTTTTCAACGTTTCCCACCGCCACGGTCGCCCTTCCAAGAAGAATGTTTGCGAGACCGAGAGCTTCACCTGCGCGTATTGGCTGGCCGGGAATTTGGCAGTTAGAGCGGCTCCCAGCGGACCCGGCTCCGCTCCCCTCACCTGCCGCACATCCACGTCCGCCGCCACCAGCCGCGAGCGCCAGGCACTGGCAAATTTTTCCGCCAGTTCGGCTCCGGGCGGCGTCTCTAACACCACCTGCCCATCCGTCGCCGGATCGGTGTGGATCATCACATGCAGCAGCGCCTCATGACGCCGCAGATCCTCGGCGATCCGCTGGTTGAGCATCGTCCGGTAAGGTCGCTCGTGGCGGTCCGCCACTTTCACCCGCGTCGCCTCGGGCAGCTTCAGGGAAAACCGGCTCCAACGCGCGTCGCCGTCCTGTTGGAAGTCCATCAACAACCGCGTCACGTCGCCGTGGACTAACGGCGTGCGAAATTTCATCGCGAAACCCTGCGCCAGATTCAACGCCCCGGGCTCCCAGCCCTCCTTCGATCCCACGATCTCCTCGGACCCCCGGAAAATTTCCCGATAGGCCTCTGGCACCGCGCAAGTCGCATAGTCACAACTGAAAAGAAAGGCCGTCATCGGGTTGAA
>JAYVEJ010000302.1:0-1873 GCA_043748885.1 Luteolibacter sp.
CCGCCCGATGACCGCCTTGGCAAGCAAGGTCCGCCGATCCGCGCGAATCGGCGTGAGCGAAAGGTGGATTCCTGACGATTTCTCGGCGTCGTGATGCAGCGTGAGGCGGGTCAATTTTTCATCGACCTCCGCGTGGTTGACCTCTTGCCACAACACCAACCGCATTCCCGCCGCCGCCTGAAAAAACGGGAAAATCTCAATCCCCAGCGGCGTCAGGATTAAATAAGCATGGCGCGTCAGCCCGCTCGCCAGCCGGACTAAGCCGCCCGCCAAAATCAACGGCACTAACGCCCACGCCGGATGCGGCAGTCGCGGGTTGATATCCCGGTAAATGGCGGTCGCCAACAGCGTGATCGCCACTGCGGCAAGCACCGCCGCGCCCACCCAAAACAAGCTCGCCTGCCCAGAGCGAGTGAATCGCAGCTCTTTTTCTGGGGCTTGGATCTTGGCTGCCATCGTGCAGCTCAATCCGTCATCGCGACCACCGCGTTTTCGGCAGCCGTGAGTTCCATTTCGAAGTTCGCGAAATCCAGCCCCCGCTCCTCAAGGAAGGAAATACTTTCTAGGCGAGCCATCAGCGCAACGAGCCGCTCCAGCCCGAAAATAGAGGCCCCGCCCTTGCAGCGATGGAGGCTGGCCCGCAGTTGGTTGAAGTTTCCAGATTCGATCAGTGCTTTCCAGCCGGTCATCTGGCGGCGGGTGTCGTTGAAATAATCGAAAGCCAGTTCGCGCAGCCCCGCAGGATCGCCGTGGGCCATCTTTCGAAAGTTAGCCGGGTTCATTGGAGCGAAGTCGCTGGTCACAAGTTCCGAAGTTGTAACCGCAGCCCGGCTGTCTCGAAGGTAAAAATCGCGTAGTGTTCAAAAGTTCAGGCCATCCGGCTGATTTCAGTTTGCAATTGTGCCACCAAATCGTCGCGGCCGGTCGCCTTGGCCAATGCCAATCGCAGCCTGAGGGTATCGGGCTGCTTGAGTTCGTCGCGGCTCATCGCGCCGATGCACTCAGCGGCTGCCGGGTAATCGCCGATTGCAAACGCTCCTTCGGCCAGTGCCAAACTCGACATTTCCTCCGCCGCCAGCGGCTTTTCCCGGTAAACCGCCCACTTCGCATGATCAGGCAAATCCCTCGGCACATCCGGTCCGGCCACCTGCTCGAGATAGACAAACTCATCGCCGTCCTCGTGCCGCCGCCAGAGATTCAGGCCGATGACAATCACCAAGCCGAGGATCACAAAAGACGCTTCCATGAAAAATGGCGTCGTCATGATGCCGATCATCGTTCCCACCCATTCGCCCAATAGGCCCGGCAGCAACCGCCAGCCCAATAAAAGCCCGCTCACCACCACCGTCAGCACGATTAAAATGCCTGATCCGATGGCGACTTGCTTCATCCGCTCGTCATGTGGTCGTGTCATTTGTAAGCGCATTTTAAGTCGCATCAGGTGAAAATCCAATCCTCTAAATTCGCTAAAATACTTCGCAAGTCTTGATTATTTTAAAAAGCTGACTAGTTTTTCAGTCGAATGTTGGGATTTTTAAAAATGAAGGTGTTGTTTGTCGGAATGCTGATGAGTTCACCGGTGCTCGCCGTGTGGATTTTTCGCGGTTCCGACTCCGCGCCGTCCAAGCCGGAAATCTTGCCGATCTCCAACACCCCCCGCGCGGACTGCATGGTCCGGGTGCCGGTGGAGGTGATCGCCACGGGCAGCACTCCCGAGTGGATCTACATCGAGGTGCGCAGCCAAGCGCTGCCGAAGCCTTCTGCCACGCCCAGTTCGCGCTGACTTTCTCGGATTCCCCTTGGCTCCCGAGCCGCCGCTGCCTAAACCGCGCCATGCGGCTTTTCGACACGCTGACCCGGACCGAGCACGAGC
>JAYVEJ010000303.1:0-1872 GCA_043748885.1 Luteolibacter sp.
AGATAGCCGGAAGCATAGCGGGCCGGGATCCCCACCGACCGGCATAAGCCTAACATGACATGCGAGAAATCTTGGCAAACACCGTGGCGCATTTCGAACGCTTCTTCCAAATGAGTGTTCACATTGGTGATCCCCGGTTCATAGCGGAATTCTCGATAGATCCACGCCATCAATGCGGTCGCTTGATCAAACACCGCCGTGAACTCGCGGGTGATATCCAGTGCTTGCCGCCAAACTTCGGGATGCCGGGAAACCCAGCGGCTCTCTTGCAAATAAGGCCAGATTTGATCGCGGATCGACAGATCATCGAAGCCCTCCGCCGTCGCCTCACGGCTCGCGCTGGAAATATCTAAGGGCAGATTGTGAACCCGGATGCGACTCTCGATTTCCAAGTGGCCGTGGGGTTCGATGAGTTCAAAATGCTGAGTGATGTTTTGAAACAAGTCTGTGAAACGGCGAACACGGGTGGCTGGAATCACCCGGATCAGTGCCCCGATCGTCTTCTGATAGGGAAACGTCCGTGGCTCCAGATGCAGCGTGTTGACGCTGTTAGTCACTGGCGAGGCATAGATGAATGCGGTCCGGTGAAACACTGAAAGCTTCGTACCGAGCGTCGGCTGCACCATTTCATCGGACACGCTCACTTTTGTTTCTGATGTTGCTGTAGTTCCAAATGCCAAGCAGCAGCATCAGATAGAGTCGGCGGTTTCGGATCTGGCCGGACCTGGACGCGTTCTGGCATTAAGACATATCTCTCGAAAAATTCCGCGCCGATGTGATTGAAGCGGCCTTGCAACGCATCGAGGTAATCATGCAATCCCGCCACGAATACATCTTCAGTTGAGCCAAAGTTGAGCTCCGCCATCAATCGCCCAGCCTCGCGCTCCGCTTCGTTAGAAAACGCTCCACGCGGCGTCCCAGAAATCCGGTGCAGGCTGATGTCCACCTTGTCGATGCAGTAGCGAATCGCGCGCGGGAAATCTTTGGAAAATATCAGGAAATCAACCACGGCCTGGGCCGTGATCTCGCGTTGTGCGGCGCGGAACGCGCCCATCGCGCCGCACGAGCGGAGGATGGCGGTCCAGTGGAGAATCCCCGGCGAGGCCGCATCCACCCCATCCGCAGCGGGCGGCAGGTAGCTGGAAACATCAAGAAAGCGGGTGGTTTTGTCCGCCCGCTCCAAGTGCCGTCCCAAGTCCATGAATTCCCACGCCTCATTGCGTGAGGTGGTGGCCGCCGCGATTCCCAAAAACGTGAAGGCAGACCGCCGGACATTCTCATAGTAGCGCGACGGATCAGATGCGATCAACCGCTTGGCCTCATCCGAGCGTGAAAATAGATAAAGTGCATTGAGTTCTTCCCATAACTCATCAGACAACTGATCGCGCACCGTGCGAGCATTTTCCCGCGCCAGGGCAATGCATGAAGTGATGCTATTCGGATTGCGCGGATCGTCAGTGAGGAAGCGGATCACTTCCTCACTGCCGGTGGTATCATATAACTTGTCGAACTCCTCCTCGTCGCCAGTGCTGAGGATAATCGGCTGCCAGAAACCACGCAGGCGCTCGCTATCGAGCCGTTCAAAATCCAACAGAAGCTGCTGGTTGACATCGATCAGCCGGGAAAGGTTATCGGCCCGCTCCACATAGCGGACCATCCAGTAAAGGGTATTGGCAACTCGGGATAACATAATGAGTTAATGTCGGAGCACCCAAGTATCTTTACTTCCACCGCCTTGGGAAGAATTAACAACCAGCGAGTCCTTGGTTAAAGCCACTCGGGTGAGTCCGCCGGGGACGATTTTTACATCCTTGCCATAGATGACATACGGGCGCAGGTCGATGTGGCGACCTTCCATCGCCCCATCGCACC
>JAYVEJ010000304.1:0-1871 GCA_043748885.1 Luteolibacter sp.
GAAACTGAATCGCCCCGGCCCATAGCCGCGTTGTTTTGATAGATTGAGCTTCGTGAAAAGATCGCGCACTAGATCAAACACGCCGGTGAACGTCGCCGGATTTGAGCGTGGACTGCGGCCAATCGGCGATTGATCCGCCACCACGCATTTCTCGATCAACTCCAGCCCGTCAATCCCGTCATGCTTGCCCGGAGCCTCGCCCGAGCCGTTGAAATGCCGCGCCAACGCCCGTCGCAAAATGTCATCCGCCAGCGTCGATTTCCCACTGCCGCTCGGCCCAGTTAGACATACCAACCGACCCAGTGGAATCGACACATTCAGATTCTTCAGATTATGCTCCCTCGCCCCACGAATCACTAACTCCCCGCTCTTCTCCTTCTGGGTTCTTGATTCTTGTCTCTGGATTCGACTCCGCAACCACTCACCTGTCGGCGAAACAATCTCCATCGGCACCCCCGCCGCTAGCAACTCACCACCCGCAGCTCCCGCCCCCGGACCTATATCGATCAACCAGTCCGCCGCGCGGATAATTTCCTCGTCATGCTCCACCACTACCACCGTATTTCCGAGATCCCGTAACCGCGTCAACGCACCGATCAACCGCGCCGTGTCCGCCGAGTGCAGGCCGATGCTCGGCTCATCCAACACATAGATCACCCCAGAAAGCCCCGCGCCGAGCTGCGTCGCCAAGCGAATCCGTTGCGCCTCGCCGCCTGATAGAGTGCCGCTGGTGCGTTGCAATGTTAGATAGTCCAGCCCGACCTCGTCGAGAAATGCCAGCCGCGTCTGGACGTCGTTTGCCAACCTTTTACATACCTCCGCCTTCGCCGGATCTGGCTTGAAGCCAGCGATCCAGCGCATCGCGTCAGAAACCCCAAGCTCGCAGAAATCCTGAATCCCCAGCCACTCGCCGCCTGCCCCCTCGATTTTCACCGCCAACCACTCCGGCTTCAGCCGCTTTCCTTTACAGACCCCACACGAGCGGTGCGCCATGAACTTCGCCAGCTTCCGCCGGGTGATTTCCGACTTCGCCTCTCGATATCTAACCAAGGTCTGCTCCGCATCCTCTCCTGCGACTAACAACGCCGGATCACAATACAACTCTGTCCCCAATCCCTCACAGGCTTCACACGCCCCGAGGTGCGAGTTAAAGGAGAAATGTTTAGGCGAAATTTCCTCCACCATAAACCCCGTCCGTGGATTTCTATAACTCGTTTGGAACGCCACATCACGCCACGCGTCGTCCCCCGGCTCTTGAATCGCCGCCCGCGCCTCCGCCCCGCACAGCCGCAGCGCCGTTTCCACCGAGTCCGCCAGCCGCGATTCCACCCCCGCCCGGATCACGAACCGATCCACCACAATCTCCACCGCCACCGGTTGTTCCGGCCATTTCGCCGCCGCCTCCTCGATCTCCATCACCTCGCCATCCAGCCGCACTCTTATATATCCTTGCCGCTGCAAGTCCCCTAACAACCTCGCCGGTTCGCCCAGTTCTTCTCGCGGCAGCGGCGCTAACAACACCACCTTCGTTCCCTCCGCCATCGCCGCCAGCACATTCACGATGTCCGCCGCGCTCATCCGCTCCAGCCGCTCGCCCGTCACCGGATCGTGCGGAACCCCCGCCGCCGCCCACAACACCCGCAAGTAATCATAGATCTCCGTCGCCGTCGCCACCGTCGAGCGCGGGTTCAGCCCCCCGCCCCGCTGCTCGATCGCGATCGCCGGGCTCAGCCCCTCAATCGAGTCCACATCCGGCTTTTCTAGCTGGTCTAAAAACTGCCGCGCATACACCGACAGCGATTCCACATACCGCCGCTGCCCCTCGGCATACAGCGTGTGAAATGCCAGCGACGACTTCCCTGACCCGCTCG
>JAYVEJ010000305.1:0-5101 GCA_043748885.1 Luteolibacter sp.
TGCACTCAGATTGGGAGGTCATGGCGTCTCTCCACCACCACAAAATCTAACGGACTCGGTGCTGGAATCATTCTAAGAACACAACTGGCGGGACGCCCGCGAGGCGCGGGTGCTGGCCAAACTGAACCACCCGAACCTCGTCACCGTTTTCGAGCACGGTGAGAGCGGCGGCTTTTGCTATCGGCTGATCGAGTAGGTGAATGGCGTAAACCTCCGCCAAGCGATGCGGGCCGGCCGCTTCACCCCGGCGCAGACGCTTGCCGTCGTGCCTAGGATTTGTGACGCGCTCCAAGCCGCGCACGGGCAGGGGCTTGGCACCGCGACATCAAGAAAACATCCTGCTAGACGCACGCGGTGGATGCCACTCTCCGTAAAAGTGACGAATCGTTGGGCTATTTGGGGGTTATGTTTGAAAATCGCAATCGGGAATGGATCGGTGACAGATTTCGGGTTCCACAGTATCGGGCCTCGTGCCATATCGAGTTCCGGCCCGCAAGTGGCGATGCTTCGGCCATCCTACGCACGCACCTCGGCGCAGAGTGGGACCTCAAGGCGGTGAGCGATGACCCCGGCGGGTTTAGCATCTTCGCGTCCCATTCCGATACCAAAAACGCGGCGACCGATACCAATAAAAAAGCTCAACAACTCAAGGAGTCGCTCGAAAAGTTCGGCCTCGGCACCTACTTCAGAATCATCTCTCCGGCGCAGGAACCCGAGACGCCTTGGATGGGCGAAGACGCGCCGCCTTTCGACCCAACCCACCCATGAGCGCAGCGGAGTCCTCCTTCCACCCCACTCGCTGGACGCTGGACGCTGGTCCTCCGCGCCGGAGAAAGGCGACGATGCGAAGTCGGCACTCTCCGACTTGTGCGCGGCTTACTACGCGCCGGTCGTCGCCTTTCTCCGGCGCGAAGGACGCGGCGATGATGCGGCGCGGGAAATGGCGCACGCGTTTTTCGAAAGCCTGCTGGCAGGAGGAGTCGGCACACCGAAGCCGGGGCGCGGACGGTTCCGCAGCTATCTGCTAGGTGCGCTCAAACATTTTCTATCAAAACACCGCGCTGCCGCGCTTGCCGGGAAAAGCGGCGGCGGCGCGGAGAACGTCCACCTCGCCACGGAAACGGCCCCCTCGCCCAGCCTGCCACTGCCGGGAGTGCTGGATGACGCCCTCGCACTTGAGCGAGAATGGGCAATCACGTTGATCGGCCATGCGCGCGCCGTGTTAGAGTCGGAGCACGCGCACAAGTCGTCCGTTTTCACCACACTCAAGCCTTGGCTCGACGGAGGTGCCAGCGCATCGCAAGCCGCAGCCGCGCACTCGCTCAGCATGACCGAAACTGCGGTGAAAGTCGCCATCCACCGGTTGCGGGTGCGTTTCCGCGAACTCATCCGCGCCGAGATCGCCGCCACCGTGAACGACCCCGTCGCGGTCGCTGAGGAACTCCGTCATCTCATCTCATCGCTATCGCCAGCGCGGGCTGAAGTGGCAGACACGAGAACGCCGCCCTCCCCCCCGGAAAGACGGCGTTCCATTTTTCACCCGACCGCAACCCGCACTTGCGACACTCGGGCAAAGCTTTTTAGACAGCCCTAAGGCAAATCCATCACAAACCTATGGCGCGGCTATTGAAATTTCCTAGACCGATTCTGATAAATTTTGTGCTGAAAAAATTGGCGATTTGTGGGAGATTCTCACCCCCCAATGCGACGGGCGATGACGGGGGGATGTCAATTTCTCGAGTGGCGTGGCGAAAGGTGCAAGATCGACGCGGGAAGACAAGTTCATTTTTTTGTATAACTGGTGCGCGCTTGCAGTTCCTGATTTGCCAAGAGGTTGTAGAGGTTTCGCTTGGCGGAGCAGGTTCGTGAGGCCAATGCTGGCGACCCCTTGCACTGCCATGATCGACCCATCCGTTTCCTTGCCCGGCCTAGCACCTTTGCAGCGAGTGATGTTGTGGGATTCGCACGCCACCGGTGAGGCCGGCCCTCATGTGGAGCAGGTGGAAATCATCCTCGCCTGCGATTTCAGCGGCGAGCGCGTGGAGGCGGCGTGGGCAGAAACCGTGGCGCAGACGGAAGTGCTGAGAATCGCGTTTCTAACGGTGAAGGGGATACCCGTGGGATTGGAACGGGTGAGTCCTCGGAAGCTGTTGGAGTTGGAGCAGGCCGAGCCTCGGTCATGGGAATCATGGCTCGCGGCTGATCGCCGCCGCCCACTGCTTGCGCCCCATGAAGTGCCGTGGCGGGCGGTGTATTGGCAGGGTGCGCGGCGCTTCATCTGGACCGTCCACCATGCGCTGCTAGACGGGCGGTCCATCGCGCGCATCTTGCGGGGATTCCTCGCGCGGCTGACTGGCCAGGACGCGGAGGATCTGCCGCTTTCCCGATGGAGCGAGCCTTCCCCGCAGGTGGTGGCTGCGGCGGGAAAACGGTTTCGTGAAATGCCCGTCATTGCTGCACCCGCAAAAGGGCAACTTCATCCTGAAGAACCCGACGGGCCAGCCGTTCGTTGCTTGGGAAATGCTTGCGCGATCCGCTTGGATTCGCGGGCGGCGGCGATGGAAGTGACCACTGCGTCTCTTCTAACATGGGCCTGGGGTCAGGCTCTAGCGGAAACTAACGCCACCGCCAGCGTGCTCGTCGAGCAACTGCGGGCCGGCTCGCCGCAGCCCGCGACGGCTGGGTTTACCATGAACACCCTGCCCGTCGTCATTCACCGCGCCGCTGCCGGTGAGGTGGAGACGAGCTTGCGGGAATTGCATTCCCGGCTGCGGGCGCTGAGGGAAATCGAGGCGGTCTCACCAGACGATTTTCCGCCCGGCCTCTTTCCTAACATGGACGCGCCGGGGGCCAGCGTGATTATGATCGAGCGCGGGACACTCCATCATCTAGCAGGTGGAGATACAGTCAGCTCGCTGGTGCTCCATGAGGCGAAGGGCAGCACTCTGATGGCCACCGCCTATCGGCTGCCGGACTTGCGGCTGGAAGTGGAAGGGCCGGGGCGGCACCGACTGCTCGAATCGTGGATCGGCATCTTGGAGCGCAACTGACCCATTTACCCGGTTATGCGATGGTCTAAAATTTTCCAGACTTGGAGAGTGCTCGGCAGGCGTCTCCGCTCCTCATGCAAACGACATTCTTCAGCTCTGGAAAGCCAGCAATCCTCGCCGTTTTGGATGTTTCATCGTCGCCGCCCGCGAAAAATCCCAAGCGGTGTCGGCGCTGCGCTCTGCCACCCCAGTCCATGGACTCAGCAATCTGAAACCGCGATTCTATAGATTCCCTCGCTATCTATATCTCATGGGTGAGGACACTTGGCCAAACCAAGCGTACATCCTGTCCCACCCCGGGACTCATCAAGAGATTCCATCCCATCCGCTTGCAGACGCTCTTCCAAGTGCGCCCGCTGTTCTTCGTGTCCAGCATGGGAAGTATCACCGTCACCTTGCCCTTGAATCCCTCAGGGATCACGGGAGTCCCCAGAGGATGCAGGAGAATGAGATGCGCTTCCGGGAAACCTAGCAGTGCGACAATGCCGGCTGGAACCCTGCTGCCGCAAGCAACAATCACCTGCGGACTGGCACTGGAAATGATAGATATCTCGGCGGCAATTCCCAATGGAGTATCGATCTCAAAATGTTGGCATTCTTTAGTCCGCGCCAGCCGCCGGATTTCCTTGCCCCAATCCTCTCCCAATACCGATGCCTCGGGGAAAATAAGTAGCCGACCTCTATGTCTAACACCGCCGGTTACCACCACTCTCTCATCTGGGTAATAGGCAATCCTCACCTCGCTATGGATCAACTTGCCAATCGCATAAAGCCCCGTCGCGACCAGCAAGCTAAATCCTGCCGCCATCCCAAGTGTACGCGCCATTTTACTGAAAGACCGCCCACCAAATATCATCCAGCCGGATGCAAGTATCACCAGTCCATCCGCAGCAGGCAGCCACCAAAGATTCCTAAAAATCCACAGGGTGCTAAATACATTGGCAATCAGAAATACCAACCACGAACTCCCGGCACCCATCATGAGAGTGGCTGCCGCGTCTCGCGGCAGGCTGTGCTCGGAGCGTCTCGCTCCGAGTCCTCCCCAAGAGACCAGCCACAAGCCCACCGCCCCCGTCATCACCGCCACCAGCATCGGCAACCCATACTCCACCCCCACATGCAGATAGCTGTTCACCATTCCTCCATACTTCTCAGTCGCATTCAGCGGCTGAAACCAATGTGCAAAACTACTGCCTGACTGCCCAGCTCCCCAGCCATACCACGGCGACGCTGCAATCATTTGGAACCCGCCTTTCCATAACACGATCCGGTTCCCGGCGGACGCATCTTGCGACACAAATCGCGGATCAATCCGTGAGAAAAATCCTGTTGCGAAAAGCAATGCTCCAATCGCTATCAGACGCACAGACATTAAGCCTATTCCCCGGAATCTCCGATCCCGGATGAAGTGCCACAAGACCCATCCCATTCCCGCCATCCCCACCGCCACCAACGCTCCCCGGCTATAGGTTTTGCAAAGTAAAAACCATAACGCCAATTCGCTTACCAACACCAGCGTAGCTGCCGCGTCTCGCGGCAGGCCGTGCCAGGAGCGTCTCGCTCCTAGTTCTTTACCTCCCGCCACCCACGCCCCGAGCGCCCACAACCACGGAATCCACATCGCAATAAAAACCCCCGCTTGATTCGGATTGTTCCAGCCAAGATTCCAGCGCACATGCTCGCCGAAGAAGTAGATGCCTTCCATGGAGTCAGGATGAAGACGCCGGTCTAATCAAAATGAAAAATGATTTCAATGACCCACCGCTAGCCTTTGCTCATTGGAAGCCGGCGGGTAAAACGGGAGACGCATGATTCAATAGGACCGGCATCGACGTGCTCGGCTTTAATGGATTGGTTTTCAGATTAAGTGAATCGAGTTTAGTAAATCCTGCGAGCGGTGAAACATCGGTAATCGCGTTCGCTTCTAAATTAAGTTTTTCCACTAGATGAAGACCCTGCAACGGTTGCAGATCGGAAATCTTGTTTCCCTGCAAGTCAACGATCTTAAGTTGGTCCAAGTAGGATAAGGGCGACAAGTTGCTGAAATTTAC
>JAYVEJ010000306.1:0-1861 GCA_043748885.1 Luteolibacter sp.
ACGACGCGCTTGTCATTTCCTTGTTGCTTGAGATCGGCGAAGAAGGATTTCAGGGCACCGTCGAGCTGGCCTAACAAGCGGTCGTGGGAGTTGAGCTGCTGGTTGTGGGTATCGAAGCCGCCGTGGCTGACGTAGTAAACGCGGGTGCTCATGCCGCCGGCGATCATGCGGGCCACGAGGTTGAGATTGCGGGCCAGTGGGAAGCCGTCGTAGCGGACGGTGGTCTTGTGCTTGGCGGCGAGTTCGAGGATTTTCGCGGAGCTGACTTGGGCGTCGAGGGCGACGCGTTCGAGGAAGGCGAGGTTGCCCTCGCCGGTGATGCCGCCGGTTTTACCGCCGGCAGGCATGGCGATGGAGCCACCTTCGAGCGGGCCGTCGTCGTCGTCGTCGGGTTGATTGAGGTCGGCGAAGAATTCCTCGGCTTGGGCCTTTTCGCCACCGCCGTGGATCCAGCGGTAGAGCTCCGGCGAGTTGAGACAGACGCCGGGGTTTTTCACGGCGCCAAAGGCCTCGGGCTGGGTTTTATTAAAGCTGATGCCGACGGTGGGATCGGCCCCGGGGCAGGCGTTGTCGAAGTAACGGCCTAACCAACCAGTGGCGGAGTGGTTGGTGGTGTCGGCAGTTTCCCAGATGGAGGTGGAGACGAAATGCGAGCGGTTAGGATTCGGATAGCCGACGCCCTGGACGATCCCGAGATCGCCCTCCTTGAAGAGCGAGCCGAGAAATGGCATGGCGGAATTCAGGCCGACGTGGTCGCTGAGCTTGATGATTTCCTTCTCCTTCTTCGCAAGGCGGGGACGGGATTTGTGATAGGTGTCGTCGGCGTAAGGGACGAGCGTGTTGAGGCCATCGTTACCGCCGGCGAGTTGAAGGACGATGAGGATGGTGTCGTCCTTGCCGGTGACTGGCTGGACGGCGAGATCGCGGGCTTCAGCGTGAAGTTGGCCGAAGGTGCGGTCGATGAACATCGGGACGGTCCATGCGGCGGAAGCGCCAAGGACGGTGGAGCGGAGGAAGTCGCGGCGAGTTTTCATGGGAAGAGATTGGGAAGGGGTGAAAGGGCAGTTAGAATCTAATCTTGTGTCTTGCGTCTTGCGTCTTGAAGTCTTCCGTCTCCATCAGCAGAGCTGATAGTAGGGCGTGCTGAAGATGAGGTGGCAGAGTTCGGCGGTTTCTTTGTTGGTGAAAACGACGCCTTTTTTAGCGGCAGCGTATTCGATGAATGAGCTGCGGGCCTTGTCGGGGAGCGGGCTTTGGAAAAAGCGAAAGATGAGCGAATCGACGAGGTCAGTGGGGATTTCCCGGAGTTTGCGCGGGGCGATTTTCTCGTAGTCCGGGCCTTGCCAGCCACGGCCCATGCGTTTCGCGCCGGGAGCTTTCATTTTTACGTCGGCCATCGGTTGGTCCGCTTGGCCCGCGCCTTTAGTTAGAAATCCGGCGAGGTTGTAGCGAGTCAGCAAGGTGTTGGTGTTGATCCACGCTTGGCCCCAATCCCAGCCGGCCACGTTGGGCGGCATGAACAGGACTTGCCCTAACTGCTGCTCGGCGGTGATGGGAAAGCCAGTGGGTGGATCGGTGATTTCAAGCTGTTTGAGCAACCCTATCAGGTATTGAACTGGCGATTTGATCTGCGAGCGGATCGAGGCTTCGGCGTAGAATTCCTTGGAGAGGAAAATCTCGCGGAGCAGCGGACCGGTTTGGAAATTTGCCTTCCAGAAGCTGGCTGCTAGAGCGTCGAGGGCACCGGCCGAGGGGCTTTCATACACGAAAAACTCCCAAAGCTTTTTGGCCATGAAGCGGGCGGCTGCCTTTTTCTCGAAGATCCGATTGATGACATCTTGGCCGGTGAAAGGGCCGGTCT
>JAYVEJ010000307.1:0-13001 GCA_043748885.1 Luteolibacter sp.
GGTTCGCTCACGTTATGGATGGCGGCTAACTACCCTACCGCCCGGATCACCGCCGTCTCTAACTCGCGGACGCAGAAGATCTACATTGAGACCCAACTCGTCGCGCGAGGACTCACGAATGTGGAGGTGCGGACCGTGAATATGATCCAATACGAAGGGGAGGGTGAGTCCATTTTTGATCGGGTCGTGTCGGTGGAAATGTTTGAACACATGAAGAACTATGAGTTGCTCATGAAACGAATTTCACGCTGGCTCAAGCCCGGAGGGTCATTGTTTGTGCATATCTTCACTCATCGCGAGTATGCCTATCATTACGAGGCGGAGAGCGAGGATGATTGGATGGCACGCTACTTTTTCACGGGTGGCCAAATGCCAGCGGACGACTTATTACTCTATTTCCAGGGTGATCTCAAGATTGAGGGGCACTGGCATGTCGGTGGAAGTCATTACCAAAAGACCTCAGAAGCCTGGCTTGCTCGGATGGATGCCGCCCGCGATGAACTTCTGCCGATCATCGGAGCAACCTACGGTGAGGACCAACAAACCCGCTGGTGGGTTTATTGGCGAGTGTTCTTTATGGCCTGTGCGGAATTGTGGGGATATCGAAATGGCGACGAATGGATTGTGTCCCACTATCGTTTTCGCAAGCCCGAGTGAGGCCAACTAGCAGGTCTAGCCCAATGGCTCTAAGGATTCGATCCTCTTGGTCGCAGCGCGACAGTGACTGTATAAGCCATGCGCCGATACATGCGCCGGTAAGCGACCCGAATCACAAAGTGGTCCCGGCTTTTGTGTTAGGTTAACCCTTAAATGCACGGCGCTTTACCGTGCGCTCACTGGAGGCGAGTTTCGATCGCTCATTTTGATGGAGCTGCCAGATAGACTTCGATCGCCCCTGAGGTCAACGCCATGGATCTGGCCGTTTCACTCGGCGCGACACAACAGGCGGTTGCGAGAGCATCGCTGACGGTGGCTGTGGGCGCAATGACTGTGGCGGTGATGCTGGAAGTGATACCAAGGCCAGTGGCAGGATCGATGATATGCGAGTAACGTATCCCTCCGATTTCGATGAACTGATGGAGGTCGCCCGATGTAGAAACGCCACAGTTGGCGAGAATGAGGTTCTCGGGATTATCTATGTTTTGGTGGGTTCGCACGCCGATTTTCCAGCCTTGGGCCGCGGGTGGTGGATCGCCCAAACGGACATCACCTCCGGCGGTGATGCAACTGCGGGGGATGCCATGCTGCTTCATCACCGTTAGCATCGCATCGGCAGCCTGCCCCTTGGCGATTCCGCCGAGGTCGAGGCGCATGGCGGGTTTCATGAAAATCGCGGTGGCGGTCTGTGGATCAAGAATGAGGTTGTGCCAACCGCTCGCGGTGCGGGCGGCAGTGAGGGCGATTGCGTCAGGCAGAGAGTTTCTCCTACGAGATTCACGCCAGAGTTTAGTGAGCGGTCCGACGGTGGGATCAAACAAACCGTCGGTTTTTTCGGCGAGGTCGCGGGCTTCTGACAGCAATTGGTATAGCAACGGTGAAATGGCAACGGCGGTCCCGGCGGGATGTTTTGATAGATTGAGCAGTTCACTATCTGCGATGTAGTCGGAGGCTACTTGATTGATGCGTTCCGCAGCTTCAAACGCAGCATCAGCCGCCGCCGTGGCTTGATCCCGATCCTCGTAATAACAAGTGATCGCGAAGCGAGTTCCCATCAGGCCGCGCTCGAAGGTGAATGGGGCGGCCTTTGCATAAGACCCGACCATCATGAGTAAGAGCACTATAGCTAGTCTGTGGTTCATGGCGCTATTCGCTTGGACCCGGACCCATGTTCCAATAGCGGTGCATTTCCTCAACAGACGGAGTTTTCAGGGGCCGCACGATGCGAAAACCGAGCCAGGGTGCATTGGTGAAATACCAAATGGATTTGGGAATTTGCGGATCCAGAATTTTCCATGCTGGGCTGCTTGCAAGGCGGGCTGCGCTGCGGAGCAGTGCTGGATCGGCGTCCCAATGACCGCCGCGGACGACGGTGGGGTAGCGGCTAGGCGCGGGAGTCCATGGTGAGGTTTCACCGTCTTTGTATTTGGTATAAGAATCCGCGAGATATTGATCGAGCACCTGTTCGGCGACGTTGCCATGCATGTCGTAAAGTCCCCACGGATTCGGCTTTTTGGTGCCGACTTTTTGATATTGGAATTCTGAGTTTCCCGAGAACCATGCATATTCAGTTAGCTTCGCCGGATCATCGCCGAATGAGTAAGCGGTGGTGGTTCCGGCGCGGCAGGCATACTCCCACTCGGCTTCGGTCGGGAGCCGATAGAAATGGCCGGTTTGTTCACTGAGCCATTCGCAGAATTTGCTGGCCGCGTGTTGAGTCATGCCCACAGCGGGGAATTCTTTGGAATAGCCATCGCCCATTTGGAAGTGCATCGGGATATACGGCGGTGTGGGCTGGGTGACGGTGTCGTTAAGGGTTTCCGCACCCGTGGCGAGAGGAGGCTCGGAGGTGGTTAGATCTGAGTCGCGGTTGAGGGTGCCATCCTTGTTGCGGGCCTTGCCGTTTTCCATGAAGGGACGATAGAGGTCCCAAGTAATTTCAAATTTACCCATCCAGAATGGTTCGATCTTGAGTTTGCGCGGCGGGCTTTCGTCCGGCTGTCGGCCCGCTTCCGAGTCGGGCGAGCCGAGGGTGAATTCACCTGCGGGGATGGCGATGAGATCGAGTGAAGCGTCCTTCGCGAGTTTTACCTTCTCGGCATAACTCTGCATGCCAGATGGCTCTGGATCGGGGGATTTCACGATCACTTCGTGAATCGCGCGGGTCGTCGGGAGAAGCTCGGGATGCGGCAACTGCGCGGCGGCGCGGGTGGCTAACAAGGCGCAGGCCAGTGTGGTGAACGAGGTGGTGAAATTCATAATTACACCAACATATATTTACCCGGGACCGGGACGGCTTGAGTCGGGAAGCTGTCGCTCATCTTGAGATTGTCTGGAGCGAGATCTTGGTTGGCTTGCCATACTTCATCCCAGGTGATCCGTTGTCCGCTATGGGCTGCTTCGCGGGCGAGGATGGCAAGCATGGTGCTGTTCGCCATGTAGGTGCCGGCATTGAGCTGCTCGCCCTTTCGGATGGCGGCGAACCATTCGTTATGACACACCTGATACATGTCAGCTTCTTCACCCCGGTATGCCCAGTTAGTTTTACCAGAGGCATCTTTGGTTAAGACGCGGCCGGGAGCTTCTAACGTTCCTTGCTCACAGAACACGCGGTCCACCACCTCGCTGAAGGCATTTTGAAACTGGCGCTGGCCGATGTGGCAAAAGACGCCGCCGGGATACTCGAATGTCACCTCGTAGTGATCCCACACGTTGCCGTCGTCGCTGCGTTGGGCACGGCCACCACCGCCGCGCGCGGCGATCGGCGCGACATCGTTCATCGCCCACGCGATTTTATCTAACGTGTGGATTGCTTGTTCGAGAATCGGTCCGCCGGATAGCCATTGGTGGCCCATCCAGTTGCGGATTTGCCATTCGACATCGGCCCATTCGGGCTTGCGCTGGTCGATCGAGGTCGAGGGTTTCGGCACGGCTCCCATGTAGGTGCCGTAAACGGAAACAGTGCGACCGAGTTCGCCCTTGAGCACCTTGCCATAGCCCTCGCGGGTGCTAGGTGCAAAGCGCCAGCAGAATCCGTGTTGCAGGGTGACACCTTTTTCCTTGGCGATGCGGGCGGACTCCACCACCGACTTCACTCCGGCGACATCCACGGCCATTGGCTTTTCCGCGAATACATGTTTGCCAGCCTCGACAGCGGCGCGGAGATGCAGCGGACGAAATCCCGGCGGAGTCGTGAGAAGGACGACATCCACGCCACTGGCGATGACTTGCTGATAGGCATCCAGCCCGGAAAACCGGCGCGCCTCGGGCACGTCGATTTTTGCGCCAAAGCTCGAAAGGTATTGAAGACTCTGGTTGATCTGGCTGGGAAATGCGTCTCCGACGGCCCACAGCTTGACGTTAGGATCGGCGCTGAGTGCTTGGCTGGCGGCACCCGTGCCGCGGCCTCCTGCGCCGATGAGGCCGATTTTCAAAACGGCTGGGTTGCCCCCTTGCGCTCGAAGAATTCCGGGGAACCCGGCAATAGCGGTGGTGGCTCCGGCTGCGGCGAGGAAATGACGGCGAGTAGGTAATGATGAGTCCATGGCGACTGCAAATTAGGCAGAAACCCGGCTACGAAATCAAGCGCTGCGTTCTTTCATACGATCACAGATTGGTTCTCGACCACAGACGCATCTCCTCCCTCCGGGGATGCTCCCCAGAGGTGGAGTGGCAGGCCAATCCTAGATTTTGCCGAGGACTAGTAGGATGATCAATATCAGCAAAACAAGTCCAAGTCCGCCGCTTGGACCGTAGCCCCAGTTTTTGCTGTGGCCCCAGGATGGGAGTGCCCCCACCAAGGCGAGGATGAGGATGATGAGAAGTATAGTTCCGATGCTCATGGGAGTAGTTAGTTGGAGTTGGTGTTATGGGGTTTGGAGATCAATAGGGACGACCCACGATGATATACCCGGCACCCCGTTTTTGATAATAGGTGTCATTGACCTGATAATAGCGCACGCCGCGCAGCTCAACCGGGCGGTAGCCTCGTGGCAGCTTGGTGATGATAACTTCTTGGCGCTCAGAAGGGCGGTCGTAGCGTGGGCGGGATGATTCATAACGAGGCCGTGGAGCTTCCACCACCACATATCTACCGGAGCGCGGGCGATAGTAAGTACCGTTGTAGTTGTAGTAATTACTGCCGTCGATCACCTCAGTCCGATAGCCCGGAGGCAAGTTGCTTACCTCATAACCAACATGATAAGTGGTAACGGAATGCGACGGGCCGTGGTTCTGAGCGTAGGGATCGACACAGCTTGGAAGAAGGGTGCCGATGGCGAGTGCCACGCTTCCAAGAACGATTGGATGGATTGCTAAGGTTTTCATAGGTGGTTCAATGTGGGTTGATGGAGTGAGGCTTAAGAGCCTTCAAAATGCTCTTCGCATGTATCAGGCCAACGTGACGAACTGCATGTCCCATATGGGTTTAGGGTTGTTCATCGCGAGCTATATCGCCATTGATCCAGAGGAATTGCACGAGTTGTCGTGCAGAGTGCATCCTTGGAGTTAGTTATCGAGGAAGGAGCTACAAACGCGTTTGGCTAACTTTATCAATCCTGCTCGGCAGTGCTTTTCCCAGTTCGCCGCGGGCAGCGATCCATTTGCAATTTGAATGCCGGAAACCATGAGTTTTTCAAATCCTGCGATGGGTGAAGGAGAAGTTTTTATCAATGGATCGTGAATCCCCCGTGATCACTCGCTGCGGGATTGCAAATCGCAAAAGAGAGCGGTCGAATCTGGTGAGTTGCAACGGGATGAGCCGGGGATTGAAGCCGAGCTGCCTTGCCCATGCGTGGCCGATTGGTAGTTAGTTTTCTACTAGATTTATTTGGATGTTCATCCCAGTGATCAGATCAGCCGGGTAGCGTTGTCGCTGCTGTGATCGGTGCCGGAGCGAGGAACGTGCTGTCGCGTCTCGCGGCAGACCGTTGTGGAAGCTTCTCGCCTGTTAGGTTCAGACGAGAGGCCCGGACAACGGACTGGAGCGTGACGCTCCAGCTACTTTTTCATGAGGAACAGCCGCTCGGGCAGGGTGGCGGCGAGAAACTCGGATTAGTTATTCGCGCCATCGGCATCGGGGGCGGCTGTTGGCGCACTTTTGCTGCTGCTGGCTGAGCCAAATTTATCCAGCCGCCAAACGGCGCGGGATTGCCGCCGGCGGTGACGTTGAGAACGAAATTTTCGCCACCATCTTCGGCGAGGATGGCTTCGGTGCCTGCCGCGTTTCAGCGGTAACTCACGCCGTAAGCACCGGCGAGGTTGTTGACGATTAGCCGGGTTTCGATGCGTTTGAGGGTCGCGGCGGTGGGCACCAGCGGGTTGCGGTTCATCACCATGTCGAAGGGTTTTACCCAAATGGTTCCGGTCGGCAGGGACCACGGAGTTTCCTGCGCCCAACTGAAGGTCGAGGTGTCGTTAGGGATGCTGTAAGGATGCTGAACCAGTGCTTTTTGTCAGCGTAATCGCTCCAGAACGGCAAGTTCACGGAAGAGGCCAACAGGCTGGGTGAGGGTGATAGGTCTGAAAGTTCGGCGAACAAGCGCGTGGCCGTTAGAGTGATGGGGGAGTCCGCAGTGACGGTGGTGGTGACGAGGCGCAGGATGCGGTGGTTGTTAATGTCGGCGAGGAGGACGTCATGGTTCGATGGCTCCGTGCCGAATGCAGCGATGCCGCCCTCAGCGGTGAGGCGCTCGACGGTGGGTGGGTTGGCCCCATTGCGGAGGAGCGACCAAACATTGCCGGAGCCATAGTCGGCGAAGATATACTTACCGGTCAGTGAGCCGATGCGGCTGCCCCGATAGACGATGCCGCCGGTGATGGAGTAGCCGTTGAAATTGGCAGTATTTCGGTCATATAAATAGATTGGCGGGGTGTGATAGCGCGTCGTCGTAGAGGGGGACTTCATCATAGGTGACCGATTGTGCGTTAGCACTGGGCGGCGAACAAAATGCCGGTGAAAAGCCAGAAAGAAGTGATGCGTGTCATCGGCAGAATGGGTTCGGGAAGTCCGCAAACTCCCCCCGTCGATTTCCGCGCTGTCAACAGGCCGCGAGCACCCGAACCAGGGGGGGCGATCAGAACGTTTTCCGCAGATGCGAGGGCAGGATGTTTAACTGCTCGCGGTATTTGGCGACGGTCCGGCGGGCGATTTTAATGCCTTGTTTGTCGAGCGCCTTCATGAGGAATTCGTCGGACAGCGGCTTGGCGGGATTCTCGACGGTTACAAGCTGCTGGATGGCCTCGCGCACGCCGGCGTTAGAAACCTCAGTGCCGTCGCTGGTCTGATAGCCGGTGGCGAAAAACGCGCGCATTTCCATGAGTCCATGCGGGGTGAACACGTATTTCCCGGCGACCGCCCGCGAAATGGTGGTGGCGTGGAGGCTCAATTCGTCGGCGATGTCGTTCATCGTCAGCGGTCGCAAATGGCGGTGGCCACGGGTGAGGAATGCCGGCTGGTGCTCGATGAGTTTGTGGGCGATGGCGAGGATGGTTTCTTGGCGAAGTGAAATGGCGTGGATCAAGCTGCGACCGTCGCGGATCTGGTCGCGGAGAAACTGGCGGGCTTTCGCGTCGGTGCCGGTTTTGCCAATCATGTCTTTGTAGAAATCGTTGATGCGTAAATTGGGAAGATGTTCGCCGGTGAGCCGGGCGTACCAATTTCCGTCATCATCCCGCTCGATGACGACGTCCGGCAGGATGTAGGGATTGCCGGTCGGGTCATACTCGCCGCCGGGATTGGGAGTCAGGCGGCCAATCCGTGAGGCAGCTTCGGCGATGCGCTCGACCGTGGTGCCAAGTGCGCGGGCGATTTGCGGATGGCGCTTGCGGGCGAGATCCTCCAAGTGATCGCGGACAATTTTGTATTCGATGGTGTCCCGGCCAGTGGTGCGTTCCAGTTGCAAGAGCAGTGACTCGGGAATCCCCGAAGCACCGATGCCGGCTGGGTCGAATGACTGGACGAGTTTCAGCGCTTGATCGAGATGACGCGGCTTGAGGCCCATCCGCGTGCCAAGCGTTTTCACCGGTAGATCGAGGAATCCACGGTCATCGAGATTGCCTAAAATCGCTTGGGCTGCATCGCGGATTTCAGGATCGACCATCGAAAGATCGAGCTGACGTTGGAGATGTTGTTGGAGCGTTTCTGGAGCCACGATCGAGTCGTAAATCCGTTGGCGGCGTTCTTCATCTTCGCTGGTCCAGGGTGAGCTTTTGCCTTCGAGGATGGCGCGGTCGCGCCAGTCGTCGTCCGTCTGGTTCATGTAATCCAGCGAGTCCGCTTCCTCGGGATCTGGGCCTTCCTCGTCGAGTGAAATCGTTTCGGTCAAATCCTCCAACACCGGGTTGGTCTCGAGTGCCTGCTGCACGAGTTGGGAAAGTTCCAAGGTTCCCGCTTGAAGGATTTCCAGACTCTTGCGCATCTGGGGCGCGAGTGTCTGCTGCTGCGATAGCGATTGATGGAGGAATGCGTTTGCCATTTCCGGCAAGTTCCTTGCCGCCGCGAACCTAGGATACTAACGAAAAAAACGAAGCAAAACTTGTGCCAGCAGCCAAAGTTTTTCCCTTGCGTTTGGGGAAACCTAAGCGAGGAGCGGCGGACTCCGCTCCGGCGAGCCAATGATGAGTCGATGATGCTGAGCAAAGCACCTCTCCATCGGCTATCCATGGGCTGGGCGATTCGGAGATCGCCCTTCCTGGATCACCTTCCTTACCCCGCGAAATAGGTGACACCGGCCTTGAAGATCGGCTGTCGCTTGTTACCTGGGATGTTCTTCGCCACTTGCGAGCCGCTCCGCTCGGTGTGGGCCATTTTTCCAAAGACGCGGCCGCAGGGACTGGTGATGCCCTCGATGGCAGCGAGCGAACCGTTAGGATTGATGGAGCTGTCCATGGAGGGCGCACCGCTTTCATCGCAATATTGAGTGGCGATCTGGCCACTGGCGGCGAGTCCAGCAATCACGGCGGCGGAGGCGTGGAACTTGCCTTCGCCATGAGAAAGCGGGATCCGGTGGATGTGGCCGACGGCGCAATGAGCCAGCCACGGCGAGAGCGTGCTGACGATGCGGGTGCGGGCGTAGCAGGAAATGTGGCGGCTGATCGAGTTGTGGATCAGCGTGGGGGCGTCGGCAGTGGCATCGCGGATTTCGCCGTAGGGCACCAGCCCGGTTTTGATGAGGGCTTGGAAACCGTTACAGATGCCGAGGATCAAACCATCGCGGTTTTGAAGAAGGTCCATGATGGCGTCCGTCACGCGCGGGCTGCGGATGATGGTGGCGATGAATTTGGCGGAGCCGTCTGGTTCGTCACCGGCACTGAAGCCGCCGGGGAGCACCAGAATCTGCGACTGGCGGATGTGGGCTGCTAGAGCCGCGAGGGACTCTTCGATGTGCTTCGCCGTTAGGTTTCGGAAGACCAAGATCTCCGCAGCGGCCCCGGCCTCGCGAAAAGCTTTCGCGGAATCGTACTCGCTGTTAGTGCCGGGAAACGAGGGGATGATCACCTTCGGTTTTGAGATCGAGGGTCGCGGGTAGTGGCTCGCGGATGACGAGAAGAGCGGGAAATCCACCCTCTCCGACTCACGATCTTCAATCTCTTCACGGGTCGGATAGATCGGCTCAAGGGTAGCGGTCCAAGCGTCCTGAAGCTGGCTGAGAGTGTGGGCCGCGCCATTAAGTACGAGCGTGGCGGTGGCGGTGGTTTTCCCCAGCTCGACCGCATTGAACTCCGCTGGCAGCGGCTCAGAATGCTCGATGAGAAAGGCGAAATAGCGCTCGCGAGTGAGATCGAGCGTTGTGTTGATTTCCGCGCCGAGGTGGTTGCCGAAGCTCATCTTCGCCAGCGCGGCGGCGATCCCGGCTTGCCCGATGTGATGGAGTGAGAGAATTTTCCCGTCCGCATTGAGCTGGTAGAGTGCGGCGGCGGTTTGCTTGAGTTCTTCGAAATCCGGCAGGTGATCTGCGTCGCGGGAAATTTCCGCAAACGAGATCGTTGAGTCGGCCCGTTTGAACTCGGGAGAAAGCGCGAGGCTGGCTTTTCCCGGGGCGAGGGCGAAGGAGACGAGCGTCGGCGGGACGTCGAGTTCATGGAAGGAGCCGGACATCGAATCCTTACCCCCGATGGCGGCGAGACGGAGCGAGTGCTGCGCCTGATAGGCTCCTAACAACGCGGCGAACGGCAAGCCCCAGCGAGTCGGATCGTTACCGAGTTTGGGGAAATATTCCTGAAGCGTGAGCCGGATGTCGGCGAGGCGAGCGCCTGCGGCCACTGCCTTGCAGACGGATTCCGTGACGGCGTAAAGTGCGCCGTGGAAGGGCGAGTTTGCGGAAATGTCCGGGTTGAATCCCCAGCTCATGTAGGTGCAAACGTCAGTATCGCCCTCTAGCAGCGGCAGCTTGGCCACCATCGCGTCCGGCGGCGTGAGTTGGTTTTCCCCGCCGAAGGGCCACAGCACGGTGCCCGCACCCACGGAGCCGTCGAAGATCTCGCCGAGGCCTTTTTGGGAGCAGAGGTTGAGGGAGGAGAGAACTTGGGAAAGGCAAAAATCGGTTATATTGCTTCCCGTTTCACCGATTTGTCCCGCAGGTTTCTTTTGGCCAGATCTGTCGCTTGCCTGATGGACTCGGACAAGGGCCGCGGCGATTGCTGCGCCTGCAATGCCAAGGCTTTCTCCGTTTGCCGACGATGTGCTTCGTTCAAGTAGATTTGTGGGTTGCTCATTGAGAAATGGTAAGCCGCTTGTCAAGGGGTGGGCATGGCGGTTGGAAATCGCCGCCACATGGATGTTAGCACTCTGCTGGACGCCGTTGGTGTCGAGGAAGGCGCGGGAGAGATCGACAATGGTTTTGCCGCGCCAGGTCATCACCAGTCGGCCGCTGTTGGTGACGTTGGCGACGTGGCGGCACTCGAGGTTTTCCTGGTCGGACTCGGCGATGAAATAGCCGATCTCGGAGGCGTCCACGCAGATGGCCATGCGTTCTTGGGATTCGGAAATGGCGAGTTCGGTGCCGTCGAGGCCGTCGTATTTCTTCGAGACGGCGTCGAGATTGATCTCTAATGACGGGGCGATTTCGCCGATGGCGACGGAGATGCCGCCAGCTCCGAAGTCGTTGCAAATCTTGATTTTGCGGGTGAGTTGCGGGTTGCGGAACAGGCGCTGGATTTTCCGCTCGGTCGGGGCGTCGCCTTTTTGGACTTCGGCAGAGTTTTCGAGAGCGGTGTCCGTGTGTTCCTTCGAGGAACCGGTGGCACCGCCGACGCCGTCGCGACCGGTGCGACCGCCGATGAGCAGGATGACATCGCCGGGTGCCGGGGAGCCGCGGAAAACGTTAGATCGCGGAACGGCGGATACGACGGCCCCGATTTCAAGGCGCTTGGCGACGTAGCCGGGGTGATAGACCTCCGCGACATGGCCGGTGGCGAGGCCGATTTGGTTGCCGTATGACGAGTAGCCGCGGGCGGCGACTTGGCAGATTTTTTTCTGCGGGAGTTTGCCCGGCAGGGTTTCGGAAAACGGTGCGCGTGGGTCGGCGGCACCGGTGACGCGCATCGCCTGATAGACATACGAGCGACCTGATAGTGGATCGCGGATGCAACCGCCGAGGCAAGTCGCTGCACCGCCGAAGGGTTCGATCTCGGTGGGGTGGTTGTGGGTCTCGTTTTTAAACATCACGAGCCATTCCTCCGCAGGCTGACCACTGATAGAAACTGGGACGACGATGGAGGCGGCGTTGACCTCCTCGGAGACTTCGAGGTTGTCGAGTTCGCCCGAGGCTTTTAGCTCGCGCATGCCGATGAGCGCGATGTCCATCAGCGTGATCGGCTTTTCGTCGCGACCGAGTGCGCTGCGGGTGGCGAGGTAGGTTTGCCAGGCGCGTTGGACGGGTTCCGTGCCCTCGCCGAAGGTGACCTCGTCGATTTTGGTGAGGAAAGTCGTGTGGCGGCAGTGGTCCGACCAGTAAGTGTCTAACATCCGGATCTCGGTGAGGCTCGGATCGCGTTTCTCCTCGTCGCGGAAATAACTCTGGCAGAGCGCCACGTCTGCGGCAGACATCGCGAGGCCGAGTTCCGCGCGGAGTCCGGCTGGGTCTTGGGTGGCGAAGCCGGTGAGGATGGCGACGTCGGGAGGAGTGGCGGGAGCTTGGCGGTTGGAAACCGTGGTCACGGGGACTTCATGAGAATCGACCGCATTGATGACGTAGGATTTGACGCTCTGGAACTCAGCGGCAGTGAGTTCTCCGGCGAGGATGATGACCTTCGCGGAAATAACCAGCGGGCGCTCCTTGCCAGTTAGAATCTGGACGCACTGCGCGGCGGAATCGGCGCGCTGGTCGAACTGGCCGGGTAAGAATTCGACAGCGAATGCGGTTTCCGTGTCTGCCAGGGCGAGCTTTTCGGAAATAGAATCTACCTGTGGCTCGGAGAGAATCAGGCGCGACGCGGAGTGGAATTCGTCATCAGTTAGCCCGTCGCAATCGTAGCGTTGGACGATGCGCACACCCGTCAGGCCGGGCAGCACGAGTGACTCGTGGAGGTCGTGCAGGAGGTGGCGAGCCTCGGCAGTATGTGCGGCCTTTTTTTCGACGAAAATACGGTTCATGAGCAACGGAGCTTTGGAAAGCGCCGGATGCTAGAAATCCGCACCGGGAGCGCAAGCGGAATGGGGCAATGGAAGATTGTCGAAGCCCTGCCCATTTCCTGAGGGCGGCTGAATCAGCCCTTGAATCGCGCCTCGTATTCGCGGTGAAGGTTCTGCTGGCGGGCTTCCAGTTCCTTAATTTCCAAGGTCGTCAACGCTTCGCTGGGACTGATGCCACATCCCAGAAACTCTTCCAGTGTCTGGATTTTACCGATCCAAAGTCCCTTCTGCTGCCCTTCGACACGGCCTTCAGCTTTCAATTTTTCGGCGACGGACATCACGTTCCAAGCGTCCGGTCCTTGATGAAAAACGAAGGAAACAATGGGCGGCAGTGGCAAGCCATGCATCTTGTGATGCTGGGTAAAAATCTCCGTTTGGTAGCCGAGCACTCGCAACGGCATGGTCGGGTCTGGCGTGCTTTGATGCTCGAACAGCAGATAAAGCAGGATCTCCTTCTCCCCGATGCGGACTGAGAAGAGCAGGTCAGAATGCACCTGTTGCAGGCTGGTTTTGACGAATGAACTGGGCAGAACCGTTAGCGAATCCCAGTCGATGTGTGCGGAGAGTGCCGTTGGCAGGTGGCTCTTCAAAAAGCCGTGGCGTGTTCTGGCTGGGAGAAAACGGCTTTGAAAAAACCGTCGTGCGTGTGCGCAGCGGGAGCGAGAGGGGGGGGCTTCCACGAAGCGAAGATTCTATCAAACGTCCCGCAGCG
>JAYVEJ010000308.1:0-1856 GCA_043748885.1 Luteolibacter sp.
AAATTTCGCCCAAATCATTTCCCGCTTCGCGCCGCCCCAATGGCGCGGATCTTCGACTGGCCAAGAAAGCCACACCGCCTCCTGCGGCGACCATTCGGGAGGCATCGAGAATCCAGCGGCAGCAGCGGTCATGCGCGAACCATGCACGAACCTCGCGCACCTGATCCAGCATTCATTGGCTGTGCGTCTGCATATCGCTAAGCCGTCCCGAATCATTTTTTTCCGAGGGGTTCACGGTTGCGCTTACACACACAAGGACTGTCGGCCTTGTCACTTGGGAGTTCTTGACGATCCGCCCCCGAATTGCGAAGGGCTTCTGTGGCGTCCAGTGACCCCCCGGATTCCGCAGACTTCGTTTCTAAACTCAACTCATTCTTCCGATGAAACTCCATTTCCTAAATCGGCAAGCCGTCATTGCCGCGACCTTTCTTTGCGCTGGAGCCTCCTGCGTGAATGCCGCCAGCGATGTCTCCGTTAGCACGGCAGCCACTTCGGGCGGTGCCTTTGCTGGGACTAACCCGAATGTTTTCACTCCCACCGCCGCCGCAGCGGTGGCAAACACCACCCCCATCCAGGCCTCTCTAAACGGTGGCAACGCGGTCACCATCAACACCGCCAGCGCTGCCGGTGGAAATGGCGATCTCACGCTCGCCACCGCCATTTCCAAGACGGCTGGAGCCAGCAGCACGCTCACTTTGAATGCCGTTCGCGATCTGGCGATCAACGCTCCGGTTTCCTCTAACGTCGGCAGCTTACCCATCGTCCTGACTGCCGGGCGAAACATCACTAACACCCAATCGCTGACGTCTAATGGCGGGAATATCACTCTCAGCCCGCTGCAGACATTCACCCTCGGTGCAGCGATCGACGCAGGCAGCGGGCAGGTGGCCATCCAGACTGGCAGTGTGGAATCCACCGCAAGTTACACCCTCACCGGCAGCAGCGTGCAGGTGGCAGCCGCAGCGGCATTACGGCTGCAAGGCACGGTCGCGGGACCGCTAACGGTTGGAGGCATCGTCTCTCCCGCCGCAGCCAGCGACACGGGATCACTCCAGGTCAATGGCGCGTTCACCCTGCAAGGCACCGCCAGCAACGTCGTCGATCTCGGCGGCACCTCTGAGGGCAGCAACTTCGACCGCATCAATGCCAGCGGGGCAGTCACCCTTGCCGGAGCGCTCCAAGTAAATCTCGTCAACAATTTCCACGATACGATCCATAACAGCCATGTATTCACCATAGTCCGTGGCAGCAGCATCAGCGGCACATTCAGCGGTTATGCTAACGGCTCACGCTATACTCTCGCAAATGACTATGGCTCGTTGCGCGTGAGTTATACTTCCACCACCGTCACTCTCGACGATTGGAAACCGGTTATCGTCGATCTAACGTGGGATCCCGGCACCGCCGAGGCAGGCAGCCAGATTTTTAGTAATACTAATACCCGTGCCGGGCGCCACTATTTTCGCATCCTGACTGTAGGCACTGACATCGGGGCTTGGCGCTCCCGGCTCACCCTCGCCTCTGGCGATGCGGCGCTCTATCTGAGCAAGACCACGCTGCCGGTCGTCGGCAGCTCGCAATTTTCCTCGGTGCAACCCGGCTCCGACGGTTTCGTCTTGCGCGACGACCAGTTCGCCGCCGGGGAAGAATGGTATATCTTGGTCAATGCCACGGCCGGCGCACAATGGAGTTTGTTTAGCGGCCGTGCTTACGTCCATGACCTCGGTGTGCTGCCGTTTACTGATACTAACAGTAACTCCCAGTATGACATCGGCGAGGCGGTTAGCCCGCAGACGGCACCTGCCACTCCGATGCCGCCGGAGGGGATGCGCTTCTACAAATCCACCGTTCCCACC
>JAYVEJ010000309.1:0-1856 GCA_043748885.1 Luteolibacter sp.
CCTCGGCGGCGCGATGATTCTATCAGTCACCTTCGTCCCCGCCGCCATCGCCATCTTCATGCGAGGAAAAATCGCGGAGAAGGAAAACTTCATCGTCCGTGGAGCCAAGGCACTCTATCTACCATTGCTGAAAATCTCCGTCGCCAATCGCGGCGTGATCGCCGTCGGCGCCGCTGTCATCGTCGCGCTCAGCCTGTTGTTAGCCAGCCGGATGGGCAGCGAGTTCATCCCGAATCTCGACGAAGGCGACCTCGCCGTCCACAGCCTGCGCGTCCCCGGCACCAGCCTCAGCCAAGCCATCCACATGCAGAACAAGGTGGAAAGCGAGTTCAAGAAATTCCCGGAAGTTGCCGAGACCTTCTCGAAGATCGGCACCGCCGAAGTCGCCACCGACCCGATGCCGCCCAGCGTGGCGGACGGCTTCGTCATGCTCAAACCGCGCTCGCAGTGGCCGGACCCATCCATGACCAAGCAGGAACTCGTTCGAAAAATGTCCGAGTCACTCGAAAAACTACCCGGCACGAAATACGAATTCCTCCAGCCCATCCAGATGCGTTTCAACGAACTCATCGCCGGGGTCCGCAGCGACGTGGCCGTGAAAATCTTCGGCGACGACCTCGACCAACTCCTCGAATCCGGCAAGGAAATCGGGAAAATCCTCGAAAAAATTCCCGGTGCACAGGACATCGGTGTCGAGCAAATCACCGGCTTGCCACTGATGAGCGTGAACCTGAAACACGATGCACTCGCTCGCTACGGCCTCAATGTTTCCGAAGTTCAGGAAGTGATCGAAATCGCCATCGGCGGCAAACAAGCCGGCCAGATCTTCGAGGGCGACCGCCGTTTCCCGCTCATCCTGCGCCTGCCGGAAAAACTCCGCACCGACATGGATGCGTGGAAACAAATCCCAGTTAGAATCCACACCACCGCCAAGACGGAGGTGCCCGCCTTCGTCCCGCTCGGCGAACTCGCCGACTTCGAAGTCGGCCCCGGCCCTAACCAGATCAGCCGCGAAAACGGCAAGCGTCGCGTCGTCGTCACCGCCAACGTGCGTGGTCGCGACCTCGGCTCCTTCGTCCGGGAAGCCCAGGAAAAAGTCCGCGAGGTGGAAATCAAACCCGGAAGCTGGATCACCTGGGGCGGCACCTTCGAGCAACTCATCTCCGCGTCCGAGCGTTTGAAAGTCGTCGTCCCCGTTGCGCTCGTGCTGATCTTCGCGCTGCTGTTCATGACCTTCGGCAATGTCCGGGATTCGCTGCTCGTCTTCACTGGCGTGCCGCTCGCGCTAACAGGCGGCATTCTCGCGCTGTGGCTGCGGGACATCCCGCTCTCCATTTCCGCCGGCGTCGGCTTCATCGCCCTATCAGGCGTCGCCGTGCTCAACGGACTGGTGATGATTTCCTTCATTAACGACCTGCGGAAAGGTGGCATGGCGCTCGACCAAGCCGTCGTCGAAGGAGCTGTCATGCGCCTGCGCCCGGTGCTGATGACCGCGCTCGTCGCCTCCCTAGGCTTTATCCCGATGGCGCTCGCCACCGGCACCGGCGCGGAAGTCCAGCGCCCGCTCGCCACCGTGGTCATCGGCGGGATCATCTCCTCCACGCTCCTAACACTCATCGTCCTGCCCGGCCTCTATCGGATCTTCCGCAGCCGGGATTCCAAGGAAGTGGAACTCGCCACCGCCGCCTCCCACTAACGGACCGCTGGATTTATCCGGCTCTTCATCTTCATTCTCCACCATCCGACCGAACTCGCCTCCACCCAAGACAGGGACAAACTCGTCTCCGAAAAAACCATCCCAGACGGCAAGGATCTCCCCGTGGTCCTCCAAATCAAAGCCACGCCGGACGCCAAGG
>JAYVEJ010000310.1:0-5058 GCA_043748885.1 Luteolibacter sp.
GCGGTGGCCTCTGCAAGCTCGGCTCCGGTGAGTTCGAGGCGCGGCGGACGGACGCGGTTGTTGCCGAGTTTGCCGCCGGTGGCGAGGGTCTGCTGGAGCTTGATGAGCTGCACGAATTTTACGACGGTGTCCATCCGTAGCATCGGCAGCATCCATTGATAGATCGCCATCGCTTCTTCGATTTTCCCGCTGGTGGCAAGATTCCAGAGCTTCACGTTGTAGGCAGGAAAGGCGTCGCCGACACCGGTGATCCAGAATGTTGCGCCCATCGCGGCACCTTCTAACGCGCAGTCATCAACGCCCACGCCGAGCGCCAAGCGGTCGCCGCAAAGCTCGCGGATGCCGGCGATGCGACGGACATCGGTGGAGGATTCCTTGACGGATTCCACATTCGGGGACTCGTCGGCGAGTTCCTTGATTTGGATGGGAGTGAAGTCGGTTTTATAAGCGACCGGGTTGTTATAGATAATGCATGGCAGGTCGGTGGCGTTGATGACGGCTTGCATGTGCGTCTTCATTTCCCGCCAATCTGAGGCATATAAATACGGCGGCAACACCATCAGTCCGCGGCAGCCGTTATCTTTAGCGGCCTTCGCGATGTCCACAGCTTCCTTGGTAGAAAGCGCGGCGACGCCGGGGATGATCGGAGTGTTAGGCAGTGCGGCGACGTAAGTTTTCTGCAACGCGAGTTTCTCCTCGAAAGATAGAGTGGCGCCCTCGCCGAGCGAGCCGTGGCAGACGACGGCGGTGCAGCCGTTTTCGATCAACCATTTGCCATGTTCGGCCATTAAGCCGTGGTCGATGGTTAGATCTGCGTTGAATTGTGTCAGTGTCGCGGGCATGACGCCCTTCCATTGGATTGTCATATTGATGTCGGGAAACGATTAAGGCTTGGAACTTGTATAAGGTGTGATGATCACAGTCACCGGGGTTCCCACAGGCGGAACTTTTTTCTGAAATGCAAACCACGTCACATTGTCCTGATTGTCGGTGCCGGGATAATTGATCATCGCATTTGAATCGATCATGATGCTGGTGATGTCACCGGATAGATCAGGGATAAACTTTTTATCGGAGATGCTTGAACCGGTGTAAAGCCAAGGGCCGGCAGCCATCACGGCGTCATTCGAGTTGCTGCGGACCCACTCGTTGACGGGAACCCGGCGGGTGGTGCCATTGTCATTCCACTCCACGTCGATGGCGATGCGGGCCGCAGCTTTCACCGGGGCGGGCACGTCCTGATAGACGCCGGTCGGGTGGCCGGTCTCGTCAATCAAGGAGAAGAGTTCGCACGATGGCGCATAGCGAAGTAGGACCAGCGCGAGATTAAGATGAGTGGGAGTAATCGCTGAGATGAGTAGAGACTCATGAGCTTTTCCCTGTTGCAGAACGATGAGGTATTCGACCAATCCCTCGCTCATGTTCACCTTGGTGGGGAAACGGATCTCGCGGGCTTTTTGATCGAGAATCACGTCTCCGATCCGATATCTGAACTCATCGAGCTTGGTGACAGAAGGTTTCGCCGGTTCTGCTGGCGGGGTGTTAGCAGGCGGCGACTCCGGCTGGGCGGGCGGGCTTTGTTGGCCAAGCACCAGCGAAACGCAGGCCGGGATGAGGAGGAAGAAGCGGAGGCGCATTTGGACTAACGGGTGGTAAATGTGGCAAGAGTGATTCTAAGTGGGAACGCTTGGAGGGGCAGGAGTCTTGTGGCAACGGTGGGTATTGCAATGCTTATCTCTCCATCAACTGGTCCGCTTGAGAAATCAGTGAATGAGTGATTCACCGCGCTGGAATCCGGGTCAGGGCGGCAGCGCAACCGGGTGCTTCTGCCGAGATTTCCCACGCGCCTCCGGCCTCCATAGCTGGGGATTTTTGGGCCAATGTCAGTGTGCCTTTACTGCTGCCGCTGGTTTCCACCATGCCCTCGGCAAGTCCGAGGATGGCGCGGATGATCGATTCCCCCTCGGCATCGGAGACGGTGGTTTGCGGCGGCATCGGCACTGCGCCCCAGATACCGCTGCCGCCAGATTTTACCTTGGCCTGAAGCTTTACGAGCGCACCCACCTCATCGCGATATTTCAAAGCGACGCTCAAATAGGCCGGGCCGATCGACGGTCGATCCACTTGATGGCAGGCTAGGCACTGTTTGGAAGTCACGAGTTGCTCCACCGCAGCGCTGAAATGCGGGCCGCCTGAGTCGTGGCCCGTCGGTGAAATGTAGCGAGCTCTAACGACGAGCGTGCTGGGATCGGTGGCACCCTTTACTACAAACTCCACGGCCTCGCCGAACCCAAGTTGCTTCGGATGACTGGCAAATTCGAGCTGCAGCGATGGCTCCGACTTTTCGGTCGTAAGAGAAACCCGTGCGACCGCGACCGCGCCTTTCGCATCAGTCGCCACGGCACGCAGTTCGGAGCCACCGGAGTGATGGGTAAGCGAAGCGCCGGTACCGATCATTGACTCATTACTGCCATCGGTCAGCCACCACTGAATCGTCACCGGATCACCGTCAGGATCCGTGGCGGTGGCGGTGTAAGCGCTTCCACTATTGGCCACACTGATGACTGGCGGATGATTCCCGTCAGCAGGTCGCAGGCGGCGGATGCGGCCATTGTTATTGAAGTACCAAGCGGAGCCATATTCTAATACCCAGAGTGTCCCGTCGGCGTCCATTTCCATATCCATCGGATGCTGAAGCTTGCCGATGAGAGGCTCCAGTTTCTCTAGCTTTTCATTGGTACCAAGACGGGCTTTCCATATATTTCCCCGCATCCAATCGTAAGTGAGCAATGTATGATCATCCTCCTTGCCAAGTAAGTTGTACTTCCGATTTGAAACGTAATAGAAGACAGGTCCGGCCATCGCATTGCGCCCCCCTTCGCCCATGGCTGGGAATTCCTCGCTCTTTGCATAGGAATACCAAATAAAAGCCTTTTGTGCAGGGGGCAGGCTTACGAGACCGGTGTTGAGCCTGCTCGGATTCTTCGGCGCAGCGGGATCCGTCATCAGGCCTGGAGTGTGGGTGGTGAAGTCCACAATCGGATAGGGCTTGTTATCGGCGATCACGAAGGGCCAGCCAAAATTGCCCGCCGCCTTGGCTTGATTCACCTCGTCGTGACCCCGCGGGCCATTAGCACCCTCGGTTTTTGCATCGGGACCGACCTCACCCCAGTAGAGAATGTTAGTTTTAGGATCCACCGAGATGCGGAACGGATTGCGGCACCCCATGATATAGATTTCCGGACGGGTCTTCGCGGTGCCTGGAGCAAATAGATTTCCCGCTGGAATGTCATATCCCGTCTCAGTCGGGCGGATGCGCAGAATCTTGCCGCGGAGATCATTGGTGTTACCGGCGCTGCGCATCGAGTTGGTATGTTCATGACCCTCGCGATCATCGAGCGGGGCGAAGCCATCGCTCTCGAAAGGATTCGTATTGTCGCCCGTGCTGAGGTAGAGCAAGCGACCGGGGCCAAACGCGAGAGAGCCGCCTTGGTGGCACACCGTATCACGCCGATCCGTCGGAATATCGAGCAAGACCGATTCGGAAGTTAGGTCGAGCTTGCCGTCCTTGAGTTGAAATCGGGACAAACGATTGAGCAACTTTTCCGGATGGCTGTAGTAAAGATAGAGCCGTTGATTCGTCGCGAAACCGGGGTCGAGCGCCAAGCCTAGCAGCCCGTCTTCCCGCGCCCAAGCGCTCTTGGAATCACTGCTGCGCAAGGCCGTCACCGGGACATTGCCAATCTCGAAAACACCGCCGGTTGCGGGATGGACCCGCAGCACCCTGCCCTCGCGCTCGATGACGATGAGATTTCCGCCGGGAGCCACGGCAAGTTCCATCGGATCACGCAGAGTTTCAGCAAAATAGACACTCTCGATTTCACCGGCATGGGCGAGTGAAATCGACAAGGTAATGGCAAGAATAGTTCGCATGATCGGGCGGTTCTACGCGGGCCGACTGTCTGATGTTTCAGCTTCTTCTGGGAGATATAGCAATCACTTCTTCGGCTGCGGATTGGTGGCCGCACCGGGTGCGCTGGCCTTGATATTCGGCGGGATTTCGGCTTTCACATCGCCCGTGGTCCAGCGGATCGCGCCGACCAGGATGTCTTGGAAAACGGCATTCGCCCAGATGTCCTCGCGGTGGCCCATGGCGGTGTAGAACACGCGGCCCTTGCCTTCCATCCGCGCCCAGGTGGTGGGGTAGGGGGGGCGATTGTAGTCATTGCCCTTCATGGAAGGCGCGTCGATGACGGTGATGACATGCATGTCTGGGTTGAGGTTTTTCAGGGAATACCACTCTTCATTGAAACAAAAGGATGGCCCAGCGTCGGCGAGTCCCGGGAACTTAGTATCAGTCACCGTGTTAGTCGCCTTCTGCTGCTCGCCGTGGCCGATGAACTCGCCGCCTAACATGCTAACATAGGCATCCGTCGGGTTCGCAGGATCGAGTCCCGCATCCTTGCCGGTGTGGAAAGTATCAGTGGCGGAGTGCAGTCCGATGAAGCCTTTGCCACTCTTTACATAATCAAAAAGTGCTTGTTTGCCGGCGGGAGTCATTGCAGGTTCGCCATCATTGCCGACGGTTGTTAGATCGCCAGTGGTGTAGAAGATCACGGCATCAAATTTCGCGAGATACTCGGGTGAAAACGTGGAGCCATCCTTGGAAAACTCAAACGTCCACGAGTTCTTGGTGCCCAGCTCGAGGAAGACTTTATCCGCCAAGCTCGGCTTGCCGGACTTCCACGAAATCACCGAATGCTCGAAGCCGCTCGATTTGCTGAAAAATAAAATTTTGTGCGCGGGTGCCGCATTCAGTGCGAGAGGAATTCCCAAAGCCAGTGACAGGATGGTGTGTTTGAACATGGCTGGAACTAGGGCAGAACATCGCCAGGTGCAAAGAAAATTCACGGGAAATCCAAGCGCTTGTGGTGGAGTTTATGACTGATTCCTTGCAAAGCAGCAGCAGTTTCTAGCGGAATGATCCTCACTTTTTGATGATTTCCCGCATGGCCTTACCCAGCGCATCACCGACGAGAAAATACGTTTTAGCATTAC
>JAYVEJ010000311.1:0-1851 GCA_043748885.1 Luteolibacter sp.
TGTGGTAGCGCCTTGCCCGCGGACGCCTGCATATCGACACGTCTCAAGAAAATCAAAAGTTCGACAGGCTGCTAGGGGAGTTGGAATCGTGCCCTTGGCCCACTTTAAGTCCCCGAGCGTTGGGCGGATCGCGATCACTTCGAACCCCGGCGTCTGTGGGCTGATGCCGAGGATGCGACCGGACATCTGAAGCAATGGAGTGCCGCCCCACGCGTGGCTGAAATCTCCGTTATCCCACATCTCGCGAAAACTTTGGGTGGCGGGATTGATTTTCCAGCGGGCCAGTTGCTTTTGGAAATGACCTTCAAACAGACCGCAATGGTCGAGCGCAGCGAAGACGAAGTGCATGAAGTAAGGCTGGATATTCAGCGCAGGTTTCTCGTCCATGACCTTGCCCATGACGGCCCGCGCCCGCGCTGGGTCGGGGACGAGGTCATAGAGCACGGCGAGCGTGTTTGCTTGGCCGCTGAAGGTCTCCATTTCCTGATCGGCGGGCAGCCATTGACTGGGTGGGACGTGGGTTTGGAAAGGTTTGCCATCGCGATAGAGGCCCTTGTTTTCATTCCATAACTCCCGGTTAAACGCCGTGCGGATCTCGGTGCGGAGTTGTTGGTAGCGGGCGATGCGTGGGATGTCTCCCGTCAGCGTGGCCAGGGTGATTCCATCTGCTAGAGCGCGATAGTAAAACGCGGTCAAATACGCTTGGCCCATCACGGCGGGAGGATGGTGGCATTCCTTCCCACCGATCGTTACCCAGTCCATGAACATATAATCCGGTGCTTCGGAAATGAGTCCGTTTTTCCCAATCCAGCCGGCAAACTTGTCGATCAAGCCGTGGGCTTGCGGTGCCAGTTCGCGGAGCAGTGCCGCGTTACCGGTGTAGCGATGGGAATCCATCAGCATTTGCAGCCAGAGCAGGGCGTAGCTGGTGTGGAAGTTAATGTAGTCATTCTTTTCCAACAGCGCTCCGAACTTGCGGCAGTCCTGCTCGGTGAGCCAAGTCGAGCCGAATGCATGGTAGTTAATCTCAGACTCGATCAGGTAGTCGCCCGGATCACAGATCGGTTCTTGGTGGTCCGGGGAGTCCAAATAATGGTCCTGCATGCAGATTTGGTTTTGCCAACGGCACGCGAGCCACAGTCGATTGAGCGAGTCGTCACTGCAGGAAAAATCGCCGCGGTAGGTCACGGGCAGGGAGGTGTGGATCGACCGGACGTCAGCGATTTCAAACGGCTTGGTGACATTCTGGACGGTCACGTTTAGCACCAAATAAGAGCCGTAGAAGGGGGTTTCAAAATACTGAGGGCCTTCGCCGGTGACCATCGTGGCTTTGCGTCTGCCACCAGGGCCGTTCGCCTCATTCATTTCCACCGTAATGGTTGCTCCTGCACCGCCTTCCACGCGGAGTCCGGCGTAGCCCGCTTGGATGCGATCATACAACACCGCAAACGAACCATCCGAGTTCACCGCGATGCCTTTTTCCGCTGCGAATGGGGGGCTGGAAACCGCCACCCCGCCAGTCACTCGCACGACTTCCTTGATCGGGTAAACAGCTTCGAGCTGGCTTGGCAGCACACTGGCGAGAAGCTTCGGCCAGTGGTTTCCCGCTGCGATGCAGGGCTTCCAAGTGGTTTCCTTAAAGTCCGACAGCCGCCAACCTAACGGCTCCTTCGCTGCCTGAAATTTTTCCGCCTCCCAATACCCGGCCACCGCGCCGTGCCAACTGCGATCCGAGTTGAAAAGGGCGTTCTGCAGGAAAAACCCGGGATGGCCACTCGACCCATACCACTCGCTGAGCCGTTGTTCAAAGACCTCGGCGGCAATCACGTTTTCACCCACTTGGAGAAACGG
>JAYVEJ010000312.1:0-1845 GCA_043748885.1 Luteolibacter sp.
CACGTCTTGGGTAAACATCGCGGAATTCATCATCCCGAAAATGGCGTAAACCACCAGCAGGGCGAGGAACGGACCGAGCAGGGTGAGGGCGGCTTTTAGACGGGTTGAGGACATGATAGAGAATGTTAGGGAAGGTCGGCAGCTTTGCCGGTGGCCACCAGCATCACATCGTGCGGCGTGAGTTTCTCGACCGGCACGGCGCGAGTGAGTTTCCCCTGGCTCATCACGGCGATGCGGTCGCAGACGCCGAAGAGTTCGGGCAAATAGCTGGAAATCATGATCACCGCGCGCGGCCGTTTTGGGTCGGTGACGACCTCGTTGATCGCCTCGTAGATGCGGGCCTTCGCCGCGATGTCGATGCCGCGGGTGGGTTCATCTAGCAGCAGCACGTCCACGTCGTGTTCGAGCAAGCGCGCGAACGCCGCCTTCTGCTGATTCCCGCCTGATAGAGCGCCGATCGGCTGGGCTGGGCCTTGGCATTTGATGCCGAGCCGGGCTATCCAGACCGAGGTGGCGGCGCGTTGTTTTTTCGGCGAAACTGCGCCGCCGCTGCCGAAGCGTTCGAGGCAGGTGAGAGTGACGTTGTCGGCGATGGATAGATTCAGCGCCAGCCCTTCCTCCTTGCGGTTCTCGCTGAGCAGCCCGACGCCTTGTTGCCAACGCTTGCGCGGCGTGGCGGACTCGGATTTCCCGCCGACTGCGACTTCGCCGGATTTCACACCGTCCAGTCCAAACAAGGCCCGCAGAAACTCAGTGCGCCCGGAGCCGACCAAGCCCGCGATGCCGACAACCTCGCCGCGGTGCAAATCCAAGTTCAGTCCCTGTGGTTTCTCGTGACCGGATAGATTGCGGATTTCCAACAGTTTCTCGCCCACTGGGTGATGCGTCCGCGGATAGAGATCCTTCACATCGCGCCCGACCATCATGGAAACGACCTCCTCGGGAGTGACAGTCGCGACATCCCGCGTGCCGACGACTGAGCCGTCGCGCAGCACCGTTAGACGTGAGGCGAGTCGCTTCACCTCCTCCAGGAAATGGGAGATATAGATGATGGAAATGCCCTGGGATTTCAGCCGGTCGATCAAGGCGAACAAGCGCTCAATGTCCTTTTGCGCCAGCGACGAGGTCGGCTCATCAAAGACTAACAACTTGCAACCCATCGCCAGTGAGCGGCCGATTTCTACGAGCTGGAGCGCGGAAACTGAGAGTTTCCCGGCAAGCGCATCTGGCCGGATGTCTGGATGATCGAAGTGGGCGAGGGCTTCTAACGCCCGCGCCCGCATCGCCTTGCGATCCACGAATGGCCCCCACATCGGCTCCATGCCGAGCACGATGTTTTCCTCCACCGTGAGATGCGGCGCGATGGATAGCTCCTGATAGATCATGCCCACGCCCGCCGCTCGCGCGTCGAGCGGGTGGCGCGGGTGATAGATTTTTCCATCAATCTCCATCTCCCCACCGTCCGGCAAATACGCGCCGGATAGAATCTTCACCAGCGTGCTTTTCCCCGCGCCATTCTCGCCGACGAGCGCATGGACCTCGCCCGGCAGCACTTCCAAGTCCACTCGCCCGAGTGCAAGCGTCGGCCCGAACGTCTTGCGGATGCCCCGCATGACAAGGCGTGGATGGGGCAGGGGCATTGAGTTGATGATTGATCGTTAGAGGAGAGGAAGTCTTTCAATCAACTCTCCACCATCAACTTCTTAAGGAAGCTGCGTCTTAATCAACGCGGCGATCTTCGGCTCGTCGAGATTTTCCGGGGTGACCAAGGTCGCGCCGGTGTCGATCACAGCTTCTAACTTCTCGCCCTTGAGCTTGGCGACGGCGGTCTTCACGCCGAGGTAG
>JAYVEJ010000313.1:0-1841 GCA_043748885.1 Luteolibacter sp.
CCAGTGGCTCCCGTCGACGGCTTTAGGTTTTGTTGGAGTCGAAAGATAAAGGATTTATTTAGTGAGGTATCATCGAAAAATATTGATCCATCCGATTCAACATCAATCATTCACTTGCTAAGTGACGGAGAATACATGGGGCATGATTTATTCAATGCGATTTTAAGTGGTTCTGAGATAATGGTCAATGCGAGCGGTTACGTTGTGATGGCGGATTAGAAGTCGTCGAAGGGGGCAGCCCCAACTAACACGTATGGAGCCGCCCCATTATCTATTTAGCCGAGGGTCACAACGCATTTGACGTCCCAAAATCGTAAGATTTTCACACCCGCAGTGTCGTGAGCATCTCGTCGCAGCGATCACTTGTCAGCTTTCGAGATCGCGCCCAAACCTCCGGGAAAGACTTCTTCAAACTTATCCATCACAGGACCGAAGATGTGGGAGAGAAAGTCCTCCTTCGAAGCGCCCTTAGTTTCCCCCACAAACTTAAAACTACGTGGATTCACAGTTTCAAACCTCGCATGTCTCCATTGATCCGCACCTTCACCCGGAACTTTAACAGTAACATAAAGTCGGCTGTCACCACTTTCACCCCGTGGGAAAAAGGCAGTTTGGTCACTCCAAATCGTTCCTTTGTCTGGCTTGATTGCCTCCCAAATATTTCCGAGAAGAACTTCGGAATCACAAGTCGTTTCAAAGTGTTGGGTATACTGGGTATTCATAGCGTCTGAAAAAAACTACCACGTCACGGATGCCGCACAAAGGTCGATTTGCCTCGAAAGAGTCGGGCTCGACGAACAAGCCTTGAGGACTGAGACCCGCCGTTTTGATTCAAATGGGGGATCTCCCGCATTCATGGAATTGCCCTCGATTTCCTGGAGCACCTTCCGGATGATCCAGCCCACATGAAGATGAAACCCATTGCCGCCGCCATCTCCCTGATTCTCACCCTCGCCTGCAGTGCCGGGGAAATCACCTACACCAACCCGCTCTGGGACGGTTACCTCGCCGACCCCCACGCCTTCAAGGTGGGCGACACCTACTATGCCGTTGGCTCCGGCAAGGCACCGGACGGGAAACAGTTCCCCATCCTTCGCTCGCGGATTTTCACCGACTGGGAGGTGGTCGGCGGGGCGATGGAAGCCATCGAAGGCATCAAGGAGTATTGGGCTCCGGAGATCGCCGAGCGGAACGGGAAATTCTACCTCCACTACGCGGGAGACCGCAAAATGCGGGCCGCGGTATCGGACAAGCCGACCGGACCGTTCAAGAACACCGGGAAATGGATGTTCCCGGACTTGGATTTCTCCATCGACGGCCACGCGTTCAAGGACCCCGGCAACGGGAACTGGTACTTGTTTTTCGCTAAGGACTTCTTCGACCAGCGGCCCGGCACCCCGCTCGCCGTCGTCCAGCTGGCCGACGACATGATCACGCCGGTGGGTGAGCGAAGCGTAACGATAGATCTCGACGCCGGCATCGGCGACGGCGCCGCTGGCAACCACGCCCGAAGCCCGGTCGAGTCCGTCGGCGTTCTGCTTGTGGTCCTTTTCCAAGGCCGCTAGATCGACCTTCGCGCCGGCGGCGAAGGCACCGTTGAGCGCCCGGCTGCAAATCCCCTGCGACAAGGTTGAGGCCCAGCCGCTATTGCCCGCGAAGGCACCATCGTCCTTCTGGTGCTTCTGGATCTTGGCGACCACCTTGTCCAGGAGCTTCACCCGGCGCTGCTCGTCGGCGGGGTGGGGGAAGCGGTCCTTGAGGTCGGCGAGGATCTGGGCAACGAGGAAGGTATCGACGTAGGCGCCGATCTTCGACTGGAGCTGGGTGTCGCGGACCTGGGT
>JAYVEJ010000314.1:0-5029 GCA_043748885.1 Luteolibacter sp.
AGGGTCTTGTCCATTTTATTGGAGATGACCACGCCGACGCGGGTTTTGCGCAGATGGACTTGGGTGTCCGCAGATTGGACGGATGCGTCCGAAGGAGTCTCGCTCATAATAACTGTAGTTAGGATCTAGGATTAGGCGAGCGACTTGGCGGTGACCGCTGTTAGCACTTGCGCGGTTTCGCGACGCACCGTGCGGATGCGGGCGGGATTCTCCAATGAGCCAGTGGCGCGTTGGAGACGGAGGTTGAGTGCTTCGTGCTTGAGCTCCTTCAAGCGAACTTGCAGTTCGTCGGCGGAGAGTTCGCTGGTCTTTTTGACTTTGGAAGCTTTGGCTTTAGTGGCGGCCATAATTCAGTGAAATATAGAATTGGTTTTTGATCAGACGGATCAAGCGTGCGCATTGCGGGCGACGAGGCGGGTGCGGATGCCGAGCTTGTAGGAAGCGAGACGCATGGCCTCCTTCGCTGCGGACTCAGGCACACCGCCGATTTCGAAAAGCATGTTGCCTGGGCGGATGACTGCCACCCAACCTTCGACAGCACCTTTACCTTTACCCATCCGGGTTTCTGGGGGACGCGAGGTGATCGACTTGTGTGGGAAAATCCGGATCCAGACTTTTCCTTTCCGCTTCAGGGAGCGGTTAATCGCGATCCGGCAAGCTTCGATCTGGCGGTTAGTCATCCATCCGCGGTCGAGGGTTTGCAGACCGAAGTCACCGAAGGCGACGGTGGTTCCGCGCTGGGCATTGCCAGCTCGGCTTCCGCGGTGGCTCTTGCGGAACTTGGTTCGTTTGGGCATCAAAGGCATAACTCGGTCTTTCCGTGAAAAGTTTTAATTAGAGAATTGAGAGATATAGAAATCAGTTGCGATTGTTCGGGCGACGGTCGCCTCCACGATCTCCGCCGCCGCCACCCCGGCGGTCACCGCCACGGTCGCCACGGTCGTTACGACCTTGAGGTTGTTTGCCAGTGCCGTCGTCTTCCTTTTTGTTGACCCAGCATTTGATGCCGATGATGCCATACAAAGTGCGAGCTTCGGCAAAGCCATAGTCGAGAGGAACGCGGAGAGTTTGCAATGGCACTTTGCCTTCGCGATAACCTTCAGCACGGGCGATGTCCGCACCACCGAGGCGGCCGGCGCAACGGAGGCGAATGCCTTCAGCACCGAATTCCATGGCGGTTTGCAACGCACGCTTCATGGCGCGGCGGAAGGAAATCCGGCGCTCAAGTTGCACCGCGATTTGCTCGGCGACGAGTTGTGCGTCGAGCTCCGGCTTGCGGATTTCGATAATATCAATTTTGACTTGGGCACCTTTGCAAAGAGCCGTGATATCTTTAGTCATCACTTCGATTTCCTTACCTTGGCGACCAATGATCAGGCCAGGGCGGGAAGTGTGAAGGGTGACGCGCACGCTATTCCAAGCACGCTCGATGACCACACGGGCGAGGCCGGCATTGATCAGTTTGTTCTTAAGATAGCCGCGGATCGCGAGATCTTCGTGCAGCTTGTTAGTATAGTCTTTGCCGCTGGCATACCACTTCGAGCGCCAGTCTTTGTTGACGGCGAGACGGAATGCGATCGGATTTACTTTTTGGCCCATGGTCGGTGAGGGATGAGATTAAATGAGAGTGGTTCAGGCTTCTTCGGTAGCGGCGACAGGTTCGGCCGGAACGTTTTTGATCTGTTTAGGAACAGGCTTGGCGGCGGCCTTGCGGGCGACTTTCTTTTTCTTCTCGGGGGCGGAGCCGACGAGAGTGATCGAGATATGGCTGGTGCGCTTAAGAATCGGGCCGGCGGAACCTTTGGCCCGTGGCTTGAAGCGGCGGAGCGTCGGGCCAGCGCCGATGACGGCTTCCTTGATGACGAGCGAGGCGGCGTCGAGGGAGAAATTATTCTCTGCATCCGCGATGGCGGTCTTGAGCGTCTTGCCAATAAGCTGGGCAGCTTTCTTGGGAGTGAAGGTCAAAATATCGAGGGCGCTGGAAACAGCGAGACCTTGAATTTCCCGGGCGACGTCACGCGCCTTTTTAGGCGAGAGGCGAACGAATTTAGTGGTGCTTTTGACTTCCATGGAACGTCGGACGTGAGTGGTTACTGCGCGGATGCTTGTGTTTCGAGAACGGCGAGATCGCCGGGGCGTGGAGATTCGGTGACGTTGTCGAGGTGTTCGACAAAGGCACCGCTGACGCCCTTGCGGACGTCTGCTAGAATGGCTTTTCCGTAGGGCTGCTGCCCGCGGGTGAGGCGAAAGGTCATGCCGATTTTCGCGCCTTGGCTTTCGCCGAGATTAAAAACTAACATGCCACTTTCTTGGTCGAGGCTCACGATCCGGGCTTGCTGAAGCGAGCCGGTGCGAACATCGGGGCGGGGCTTCTGGCGCAGTCCGAGGACAGCGTCAAGCTCTCTTAGTGAAGTTTCTACACGAAGTCTTGCATCCGGATCTGACACCACCGCTTGGCGGAGATAGTCCATGACGGCGGAGGCAAGATGCGTGGTGGAGCTTTCGAGTTGGGTGGTGCGCTCTTTGGCGATTTCCAAATCGGCGGCAGCCTGGATGAGACGATCATTTCCCCCGTCGAGCAGATTTTTGCCGAGGGCTTCGAGACGCTCGCGGACTTGAGCGAGTTGCTCAGACGCTTGCTTCTCGCCGCTGTTAGCCTCGGTGAGGCTGCGCTGGAGGGTCTTGTTCTGCTCTTGGAGAGTCGAAATAATTTCCTGATATTCCGCAGCGGTCGGCGCTTGAGCCATACATATCTCGGCGCTGGCCAACAACCCGAGGGCGGCGGCAAGTGCTTTGATATAAATGGTGGAACGCATGGTCGTAGAGGAATGAAACAGGTAACGGTTACTTCTTGCCGATACCGCCGTGAGTCTTGAACAAACGGGTCGGAGAGAACTCGCCGAGTTTGTGGCCAACCATGTTTTCGGTCACGTAAACGGGAACGAAGGTTTTGCCATTATGCACGGCGAAGTTATGGCTAACGAAATCCGGGGTGATCATCGACTTGCGGCTCCAAGTTTTGATGGGCTTGCGGTCGGATCCGGCTTCGGCGACGGCGTCGATCTTCGCGAGAAGCTTTTGATCGACGTATGGGCCTTTTTTAAGTGAGCGTGGCATGAGAGGAGTGAGGTAAAGGTTGAGTTAGATTACTTCTTCTTCGCTTTGTGGCGGGACTCAACAATGAAGACACTGGTGGTCTTGCGCTTGTTACGAGTCTTCTGGCCCTTCGCGTGGCCCCACGGGCTGAGAAGATGCTGGCGGCCACCACCGGATTTCGATTTGCCTTCGCCACCACCGTTCGGGTGGTCAACTGGGTTCATCGTCATCCCGCGGACGGTTGGGCGAACGCCCTGCCAGCGGGTGCGGCCGGCTTTGCCCGAAGTTTCGTTCATGTGGTCGCGATTTCCGACTTGGCCGATTGTGCAGAAGCAACGGTCATTGAAGCGGCGGATTTCACCGGAAGGCATTTTCACGAGTGCCCAACCGCCATCGCGGTTAGAAAGCACTGCTAGCTGGCCGGCGGCGCGGGCGACTTTGCCACCGTTGCCAGGGATTAGTTCAATGTTATGAATCGAAGTTCCGAGCGGCACAGCACTGAGTGGCATTGCATTGCCGGTCTTCGGCGCGACGGCGGCACCGGAAATAACAGTCGTTCCGACTTCCAAGCCGAGTGGGGCGAGGATATAGGATTTCTGACCATCTTCATATTGAATGAGGGCGATGCGGCAGGTGCGGTTAGGATCATACTCGATGCCGACAACGGTAGCAGGTGCATCATGCTTACCGCGCTTGAAGTCGATGAGACGATAGTGGCGCTTATGGCCACCGCCGACGTGACGGATGGTGATGCGGCCGGTGTTATTACGGCCACCGCTGCGCTTGAGCGGCGTGAGAAGGCTCTTCTCTGGCTTGCTTTTCGTAATCTCGTCAAACGACGGCAGATTCTTATAGCGAGCGGAGGGTGTGATTGGCTTGAAAGTTTTCAGTGGCATGACAATCGGAACGTTAGATGGTTACGTTTGAAGCAGCGGTTTATCGCTTAGACGAGATCGAGCGATTCGCCTTCCTTGAGGCGGACGATGGCTTTTTTCCAATGGTTGGTACGACCGGCATCGGCACGACGCTGGCGCTTGAGTTTGCCGTCATAGTTGGCAGTGCGAACTGCCAGAACGGTTTTTCCGAAGAGTTGTTCAACAGCTTGTTTAATCTCAAGCTTGTTGGCCTTGCGGTCCACTTCGAGGGTGACCTCGTTGTTAGTCTCCTGCAACATGGTTGCTTTCTCGGTGAGGCGGACGTTTCTAATGACCTGGTAAATATCTTTCATGATCTCGGTGTTAGGTCCGGGGTTCAGGCGGTGCGAGCCGCAAGAGTTTGCACGGCATCACCCACAAGGATGATGGTGTTAGCGAGGAGGAGTTGCTCGACGTTGAGGTCGGTGGCGGTGACGAGTTGTGCCCAAGCGACATTGCGGCCAGCGAGGTAGGTGGAGTCGTCGAAGCTATTGGAAACGACGAGGATTTTCCCCGGCTTCGAAAGTTTATCTAACGCGGAAACAAATGACTTAGTCTTGCCATCGCTAACAGCGAAGGTATCGACAGTAACAATCTTCTCGGCGCGGACCAGATCACCAAGCGTGCGGCGCAATGCGAGCTTGCGGACAGTTTTGGTAACCTTCTTGGAATAATCACGCGGGCGGGGTCCGAAAACCACACCACCACCGACGAAGATCGGGGCGCGTTTGTCGCCGTGACGTGCGCCGCCAGTGCCTTTTTGCTTATAGATCTTGCGGTTATTACCGGAGACCTCGCCACGGGTCTTGGTGCAAGCGGAGCCGGTGCGGCGGTTGGCGCGATAGGCGACCACGAGATCGTGAACGGCTTGGCGACCTTTCTCGGCACCGACCAACACGAGGTTGGCGGCTTGAGCGTCTTCTGCGGTGAAAGTCTTAACGGACATGACTGGGAATCGTGAGAGGTTTCAAAAATGCCACCGAATCAGGCGGACTTTTTCTTGGCGGGACGGACGGTGA
>JAYVEJ010000315.1:0-5026 GCA_043748885.1 Luteolibacter sp.
GTAGCGGTAATCCGGCGCGGCTTTGTGAGGTGCCGCAGACGACTTTGAGCAGGCTGCGGGCGGTGAGTTTTTCGACTAACAAGCGGTATTTCGGCAGGAGTCCGGCGTGGTGGATGCCGACGCCGTGGCGGAGGAGTTTTTGGGTAAAGCTGAAATTCTGAAATCTGAAACGCTGAAATTGAGAGGGGAAGAAGGCCCGCTACAAATGCTTGAAAATGAACTCCGCCGGGGTGATGGGCTGGGGATGATAACCGGCGGTGGCGAGTGGGGCGAAGTGGCGATCCTCGGTGACGATGTATTCCGCGCCTGCGGTGATCGCGCAATCGGTGAATTTGTTGTCGTCCGGATCCGCCGTGATGAGTTGAAAGCGAAAAGTGGGGCTGACATGCTGGATATTGCCGCGGGTTTGCTCGAGGAGGTCGATGAAACGCAGCAGTTACGCGGCGGCAGCGATGCCCATTTCCCGTGCGGCGACTTCTTCGTATTCCAGAAGAATCTCGGTCGTGACGGCCCAGATCAACCGGCAATCGATGAGCGCTTGGCGGATGGGTAGCCACGGACCATTTCGACCTAACATTCCCAGAACGACATTGGTGTCGATGCAGACCGTCATTGATAGGGACGCAAGGTGCGGTGCTCGGCAACAGCGGCGGCGATGTTCTCCATGGTGAGTTTAGCGACGTTTTGAGCGGCTTCAGCAGCGTCATCGAGTTCGCCTGCGAGTTGATGCAGTTCGATTTCCAAAAGCGCGCGATGCGCCAAACCGAGATGTTCATCACTCAGGCGATCCACCTCGGCGTGGAGCAGAGGGCGGAGTTTTCCCGGATCAGGAGAGGTGGCGAGGGTGATGCTCATGGAGTGAGATTAACACACCAGCAGGAGAGATGAAGTCGATTTTTTGGAAGGGTCAGCTCGGCGGGCGATGGCGTGCTTTTCCTCCTTGGTGCAGATGTTAGTGGAGAGCAAGTCGCGGGCGGTGTCGGCGCAGGCGTTCTGGGTGAAGTGGACGAGATAAACGGGCGAGTGGCCCTGCTCGTTGAGTTCGGCGACTTTTTCCCCGAGCTGGGTGGTGGAGTATTCGAACTCGAGCGGGACCGGGCGTTGGTCGGACTGGACGAGGGTGGTGGGCGCGCCTGTTAGCGCGGTGAGTTGCTTGGAGAAAAATGCCGAATCGCCGAGGGTGGCGGACATGAGGAGGAAGCGGGCGCGCGGCAATGTTAGGAGCGGGATTTGCCAGGCGGTGCCGCGCGAGTGGTCGGAGTAGTAGTGGAACTCGTCCATGATGACGTCGTCCACGGGGGCGTGCGCGCCGTCGCGGAGGGCGATGTTGGCGAGGATTTCAGCGGTGCAGCAAATGACCGGAGCCGTGTGGTTGACGGTGGCGTCGCCGGTGATCATGCCGACGTTTTCCGGGCCGAGGACGTGGCAGAGGGAGAGGAATTTCTCGTTGGCGAGGGCCTTGATCGGGACGGTGTAGTAGGAGCGGCGGCCCTGGCAGAGGGATTTGAATTGGAGGGCGAGGGCGACGAGCGATTTCCCGGAGCCGGTGGGGGTGTTGAGGATGACGTTGTTGCTGGCGAAGAGCTCGAGGATGGCTTCTTCCTGATGGTCGTAGGGCTCGGTGCCGGTGGCGGTGAGGTAGTCGAGGAAAGCGTTGAGGATGTCGTCCGGGGAGGGGTTTTCGGGGAGATTCTTGCGGCTGAGCGGGGCGGACATGCGGGGATTGTGGAGAGGGAAGAGTTTACCGCAAAGGCGCAAAGGGCGCGGAGGGGCGCAAAGTTTTTTGGTGCGGAGTGAAAAGTGGAGGAGATTTTCTGGTTGCGTCCATACCCTAAAACGGTAACGTCTCGCGAGTGATTGAGGATTTCTCATGCAAGGAAACCGAAAAGATCTGGAACGGTGGTCGGTCGAAGAGACTGCCGGGAGAAATTCAGGAGCGGGCCTTTCTGCGGCTGCGGCAGCTTCACGCCGCCGAAATTCTGGAGGATTTACGAATCCCGCCCAGCAACCGACTCGAATCCCTCTCCGGCGATCTCAAGGGTCTCTGGAGCATGAGAATCAATCAACAGTGGCGCTTGGTTTTCCGTTGGAATGACGGGAAGGCGTCCGATGTTAAAATCACCGACTACCATTGATATGGCCATGAAACGAACCACCGAACTGATTCCACTGATGAATTTCTTCGCAGAAACGCTTCGCGAAACCTTGGACGAATGGGGCGTCTCGCAAGCGGAAGTCTCGCGAATGACTGGCATTCCCTCGCCCCATTTGACGGACATGAAAAAAAGCCGACGTCGCTGCACGCCGGAATACGATCTGCGCTTGAGCCGCTACTTCGGAACCTCTCCCGGCTTTTGGCTGCGCCTCCAACTGGATTACGAACTGATGCGAGCCGAGCGTGAGAAGGGAGAGAGAATCAACCGCGAGGTCACGCCACACGCGGCTTGAAATCTGCCATGCGGATTCCATCAACCAATGAAAACAAAAGCATCTCAAAACGCCCACCGTGGCAGCGACTTCAGCGATTTCCTCGCCAACGAAGGCATCCTTCCCGAGTTGGAAGTGCTGACCCTCAAGCGGGTGGCTTCCCTCCAACTCCAGCAGATCCTTGAGCAGGAGCACGTCACCAAGACCGAACTGGCCTCGCGCATGAAAACCAGCCGGGCATCACTGAGCCGGATGCTCGATCCCTCGAACCCCTCGCTCACGGTGGCCAGCCTCGGAAAAGCCGCCGCCGCTCTCGGAAGGAAGGTGGAACTGCGCTTCGTGCCTGCTTGATGTTAATCCGTGAACTACGACCTCATTTATTTTCCTTCGATTCCCGGCTAGTTCCTTGAGCTGACCATGAATCGTCCGGCTTGGCCCCTCCCGCTCTCTTCCTTATTCACCCACCATGAAAGCGAATATCACCCACTGGTGGGAGCCATCCGGTCACTGTTTAAAGCCAAATGGAATCAGCGATGTCTGTTATTTGGGATCGACCCCGACAGACCGCTTCCATTCACCATCCATGTTAATCCGTGAGCAATGACCCCATCTAATGACCCCATCTATTGGAACCTCTCCGGATTTTTGGCTGCGCCTCCAACTGGATTATGAACTGATGAGAGCAGAGCGCGAGAAGGGAGAGAGAATCAGCCGTGAGGTGCAGCCGCATAGGAATTAAAATGCCGAAAATGTTCAAATGCGTAACCTGACCCGAAAGGCCTATCCAAGAAATCAACAATTCACAAATCTGCCCGGAGAACAGGCGTGCAAGCTGAGAGGTCGAGCATGAAGGAATCTGGTGTTAGCGCGTCAAGGGGAATTGATCCGTAGATCCGAATTTCCGGCTGGGCACCGGAATCCCGGGCTAGGCGAGACACGTGCCAGAGCTGCCAACGGTAACCATTTCCGGCTTTGGAAGCGATTTCCCGTTCGGCAGGAGTCAGAAACACCTTTGAGGTAGAATCCTTGTTACCCTTGACCTCGATCATCACCACGTTCGTGTCACATTTCGCCTCAAGATCAAAAACCCTGTTTTGCTGATCCATTTCCGTAACTTCGTATCCGAGGAGTTCCAACTCACGAATCACAATTTCACGAGAGCGCTTTTCCACGTCTAGGGCATCATGAGGCGGTTTTCTTCGGCTGTGATTCCGGGGTGAATTTGAATCCGTATGTTGGGCGTCGTTTGAAGGGGAACTCGGTTTCGAGGGAAACCCATCTGGAAACACGGGTTGTACCTCCGCCCCGTGGAGAGGAACCGGATCCGAATTAACCTCGTCTGCGTCCTTTGGATTACTATTTCCCTCTCTCATCGGAGTCCCCGTCGGTGGAGCGACAGTCGTCGGAGACTGAGGTGGATTCTGTAGTCTGCCTCGTTCATATATCATTTGCTCGCCACGATACTCCTTGAGCCAAGTTTGAAGATCGGATTCGTGAATTCCCTCTTCGATCATTCGGTCGCTCCTTGTCTCCATTTCCAAACTCAACAGGATTTCGACCCGGTCTCTGTAAGCAGACGGCAGCTTGAACGCGTCCACCAAAGCTGTAGCTCGAAGACGGAAATCATTCCATGCTGGTATGGACATAACTAGCCTTGAGCCTGCCTCGTCAAAAAAGTGAGGTCGCGTGTCACACAAACTCTTTCCTTCGATAGTCGATTTCACCCGAATTTCACTCTGGGTGTGGACCTTCACTTTCTGCCAAGACACTATCGGGGGAGAAATATCTATCTGGTTGCAGCGATCTGCAAACAACCAAGCCGCAAAATCCTGCAATTCATCAGTTCTCGGCCCGTCATTCTCAACATTCAATGGATTTTCGAGCGAAATCGCGAGGGCTTTGTCCAATCTCTTGTATCCAAGCGCATCAAATACCGGATTTTCCGCATCGGATTTTCGAAATAGGTATACCGGCAAGTGATCCCGCCAAAATTCTAGTTCAGGTTCAGAAAATACCGACCATATCGTCTCTGCTTCCTCCGCAAGTCTTAGTTTTTTGCCGTCCCAACATACTTTTGTAGAGCAAAGAACCGGCGGGTTTCCGGTCTTGAAGACACTGAGCAGACCCCGATACACGTTAGTTGCAACTACAGCGATTCTATTATGCTCACACAGATCTTGATCAGTAGCTTCCGTGATTTGTTTCTCCAGTGCGGGGAGTATTTTTGAAGACCAGTCAGTCAACGGGATGTCAGATGATCGGGTTCTCACGAAACCTGAGTCCAGAATCCATTTCTCAAAATCTGGATCTCCATTTGATATTTGGTCCGCATTCAGACGCGGAAAAAGTTGCCATGCCCAGTCAGGGGTTTCATATCCTTTTACCCAAAGCTCACCGAGTGGTCCAGATTCGATGATGGACCCGCTAGACGACGCAGGGTGAAGGTTGTCTAGCAATTCTTGGCACCAGACATTTGTTACTAAAATATTCGTTGGGTTTCTGTTTTTCGTAAAGCGTGCGTTCGGCTTCGAACTCAACTTATAATATAGATCCCATCCCGCTTTGATTAATCTAAGTAGAGCAGCAGCTTGTGGCAAAT
>JAYVEJ010000316.1:0-1839 GCA_043748885.1 Luteolibacter sp.
CGCTGGCCAATGATTCCGATTATGGCTTGGGCGGCTCCGTCTTCACTCAGGACATCGAGCGTGGCAAACGCGTCGCGAGCCGCATCGAGACTGGAATGGTATTCGTCAATCACCCCACTTGGACTGCGGCAGACCTGCCCTTCGGCGGCATCAAAAACTCCGGTTACGGGCGCGAACTCTCCAGCCACGGCATTCATGAGTTTGTGAACAAGAAACTTGTCCGCGTCGCCGCGATTGATGCGCCGGCATAGCAAATGAAACCATTCTTTGTGAAAACTAAATCCTCCAGTGCTCACACCCAATCAACCCAACGCTGGAGCGCGTTGAGGGCAACCAGCCTTCGCCCGTGCCTGGCGCAACTCACCAACCGATAAAATCACCTCAACCAACCAATATGAAAACCATCCAAAAATCTATCATCGTCAATGTTCCAGTAACTCAAACCTACAACCAGTGGACCCATTTCGAGGAATTCCCGCGCTTCATGGAAGGCGTCAAAGAAGTAAAACAACTGGATGACACGCGACTCCACTGGAAGGCAGAGATCGCAGGAAAGTCCGAAGAGTGGGATGCAAAAATCATCGAGCAAATACCTGACCAGAGCATTGCCTGGCGCAGCACCAACGGCGCGAAAAATTCGGGGACGATTCATTTTTTTGCACAAGGATCGAACCAGACGGAGGTGACGCTCGAAGTGGATTATGAGCCGGAGGGAACGATTGAGAATCTTGGCGACTTACTCGGCTTGGTGTCCGCACGGGTATCCGGCGACCTCGCACGATTCAAAGAGTTCATCGAATCCCGGCATTCCGCGACCGGGGGCTGGCGCGGCAAAATTCCCGCCCCGGCGGAACAACTCAGCCTCAGCGAGAGCATCTAACAAACAAAAACCGATGAACGATAACCAACTAGAAAAACTCTACGGCCTGCTCAAAGAGTTCAGCACCGCTATGCTCATCACCATGGGCGGACCGGGATCTTGCCACGCCCGCCCCATGGCCATTGCGAAGGTGGACGAAAACACCGGCCTTTGGTTCTTCACGGCCCGGGATTCAGAAAAGGTGAGTGAGATCGAAGCGGATTCACGGAGTGCAAGTTCACTGTCAGGATGGATGGGCGAACTGTGTGGTCCTCGCAGGCCGAGCGAGGGTGGTGGAGGAACGTGCGGTGATTCATAAAATCTGGAAGCCGTCATTTAAAGCATGGTTCCCTGATGGTGCGGAAGCTCCTAACATCGTATTGCCGCACATCATTGGCGAGCATGCCGAATACTGGGACAGCACCGGAGCCAGTTTCCGCTACGCCCATCAGTCGCTTAAAGCACTGGCGGCAGGAGTCACGCCCGAAATCAAAGAGGGTGAACAACATGGCAGAGTGAACCTACTGAAGTGAACACACCGCGATTTGTCCTGCAAGTCGCGTCCGCCTCGTCACATCCCCCAACATCATGACCACAAAAAAAACAGCGAAATCAAAGAAGCCCGGACTCTACTCGAACATTCAAGTGAAGAAGGAACGCATTGAGAATGGCAGCGGAGAAACCATGCGCAAAAAGGGAGCTGAGGGCGCACCCGAAGCGGACGCTTTTCGCAAGGCCGAGAAGACCGCGAAGAAGAAATAGCCTCACCTGCCAACCAACTAGCCATGGAATCCAACCGCAACCACACTGGCCGCGCCGCAGGCTGCATTGTCGGTGCTTTCATCGGCGATGCGCTCGGTCTCGGGCCGCACTGGTATTATAATCCTGACGAACTGAGGCGTGATTTCGGCCCGTGGATCAATGGTTACACCACTCCAATACCAAGCAGGAAGTTTCATGCAGGGATGAAGGCAGGCGAG
>JAYVEJ010000317.1:0-5025 GCA_043748885.1 Luteolibacter sp.
CTAACTCTCACCGGTTGCCACGCTAACAATTTGAAAAACATCGATGCCGCCATCCCACTCGGTCGCCTCACCGTTCTAACTGGCATCTCCGGCTCCGGCAAATCCTCGCTGATGCATTCCTGCGTGGCAGCGGTTTTCAACCGCCAGCCCAAAGCCGTAAAATCATACACCAAAGTCACCGGTGAAAAAGCCATCAAAGCCTGCTTCGAGGTCGATCAATCGCCCATCGGCAAGACCTCCCGTTCCTGCCCGGCGACTTATGTCAAAGTCTTCGACCACATCCGCGCCCTCTACGCCCAACTCCCCGAATCCCGCATGAGAGGCTTCGACAACTCGCGCTTTTCCTTCAACACCGACAACGGCCGCTGCCCCGAATGCAAAGGCAACGGCCGCGTGAAGTTAGAAATGGATTTCCTCCCCAGCACTTGGGTCCATTGCGAATCCTGCAATGGCCAACGCTACAACCCCGCCACGTTAGAAGTCACCTTCCGCCAGAAAAACATCGGCCAAGTCCTCGCCATGACCATCGACGAAGCCGCCGCCTTCTTCGAATCCCAGCCGCGCATTTCCCACCCGCTCAAGCTGATGGCCGACACCGGTCTCGGCTACCTCCAGCTCGGCCAACCTAGCCCCACTCTATCCGGTGGCGAAGACCAGCGCATCAAGCTCGTCTCCGAGCTCACCAAAGGCCGCGGCACCAAGGCCACCCTCAACAACGCCTTCTTCGCCCAGCGAAATCTCTACCTGATCGAAGAACCCACCGTCGGCCTCCACCTCGAAGACGTCCAGCGCCTCATCGACGTCCTCCACCGCCTCGTGGATGAAGGCCACACCGTCGTCGTCATCGAGCACCACATGGCCGTCGCCGCCGAGGCCGACTGGATCCTCGACATCGGCCCCGAAGCCGGCGACGGCGGCGGCCAAATCACCGCCCAAGGCCCGCCGGAAAAAGTTGCCAAGTCCAAAACCTCCCGCACCGCGCCGTTTCTCAAGATCGCGCTGCGCCTCTGAAATTTGGGGGCGCGAGATTTATTTAGCACTAAACCTCACTATCAGATCGGCGCGAAAGGCAGACCTATCGTTTGGGCAAGACGAATCTGGCGTCCATCGGTGCTTACGAAATCCGTAGTCCCCAAAGCTTGGGCAACTGCGCAGTGCAAAATATCCAGTGAGCGGCAACCCATGACGGCGGTATGGTGAGCGGCGAGAGTGACCGCATCCTGATAGACTGATTCCCAGTCGAATGGCACACGTTTCAATACTCCAGAGGCGAGGTCCGTGGTAACCAGAGCTTTGGCGGCTTGCACTTGAGCAGAGGTGGCATTCCCATGAAATGCCTTTTGATGCAGGGCATTGGTGAATTCCAACTCATGGAGCGGGCAGTAGCAGATTACCTTGCCGGCAACCCGGGATGCGACGAGGTGACTGTCCGGTTCGGGATAGTAGAGCTTCACCAAGCAACCGGTATCAAGGTAGATCATGAATCGCCTCCGCGTGAGTCTTGCACGATAGCACTCAGCGACTGACCCACGGGATCGGCACCCCAGACTGCCTGGGCTCGGGCAAGGAAGTCTGTTGCTGGCGCGGTGGTAGCAGGCACGATACGAGCAACGACGCGGTCGTTCTGCGTGACTTGGACTTCCTCGTCACACGCAAGCCAATCCAGAATTTGGGACCATTGTTGGGGTACCTGTTGGATGGTGGCGGTTTTCATAGCTGTAGAATAGCCTACACAGGAGGGTGTCGGCAACGGTTATTCACCATTCTTTGAACCTGATGCTCGTATGGCAGCCCGTAGCGGGCGAGGCAGGCGGGAAAATCATCGACTCACTCATCCCCATCGAATGTCCAAACCCGCTTCGAAGTCTCGTGACCGGCCAAGCGGGTTTCGCCATTGTAGCTGACGAGATCCACCACCTTGGCCTCGCACCCCGCGGCGATCTCCGCAGGCAGTTCGCGCGAGTGGGTGACGATGAGAATCTGGGTGTCGTTAGAAACTTTAGCGACCAACTCCGCTAACGGCGGCATGAGGTCCGGGTGGAGGCTGGCTTCCGGCTCGTTGATGATCATCAGCGGCGGTGGCCGGGCCGTTGCGGCGGGCCATCACCCGGCCTTTGGTTCCGCCATGGCGCAGGACTTCAAGCTTCATGTCGGGGTCGGTGCGGAACTCCGTCGGATCGCCCGGTGCCGGCGGGATCATTCCGCACTCGGTTTCGAACTGGAAGTCCGTGTGCTCTAACTCCCAGCGCATGCGCCGAGGTTCGTTCTGTTTGCGATCACCCGCCCACAGCAGGCTAGGCAGTCCGCCTTCCTCGGCGACGGCCGCCGCGAACGTTCCCTGGGCCATTTTCTGGGTGAGCGCGAGCGCCCGGTGAACATTGGATTCCCCACGCCGTTCTCGCCCGTCACCACCGTCACTCCGGCCAGCCGCAAGTGGAAATCACAGAGCGACCGGTAGCCACGGAAATGAACGCTGCGGAGCATGCGCCCATCCATCGGGAAAACGGCAATGATGCCAAGCGCAAACCCGGATCAACTCACCGCTTGATGACGATGGGGTTCACTCCTTTCAGCCGCGTGAGCCTGTCGCGGACTTCGTACAATGTTAGGTTTTCCACGGCGGTCGGAGTTGTGAGCGTGATCCCAAATCGCGGCCACGGTGGCGCGGGCATTCTGCCCAACGCCTTTCTTCAGAATCGGCTCATCCCAAGCGCCGCTGAAACAAAGGCGAGGTCAGGTGTTCTGGGACTTGAGCGCGCGGTGGGTGGCGAAGGCTACTTCGCCGGGCGCTTGGCGGATCCAGGGCTTCTTGGAAATGTTCAGGAGGACAGCCAGTAACAGGCGAGCGGCGCAGGGATGGCGAGGATCTTCGCGTTCAGCAACTCGCGTTCTCGGCCTTGTTTCGCGGAAGGAACATTGAGCACGCCGAAGTCCTCCCAACGCCGGGAAATGATGTAGCCGTGCTCGACTTTTTGGTTTTCGAGAAACAAGCGCAGGCCTTTGAATTTACCAAGATCTACCGGGGTATCCTGGTATTTCACCTCGAAAGGCACCAGGCGGTCGCCGATTTCCGCGATCAGATCCACTTCCAGATCCTTGTTCGCCTTGTCTCGCCAATAGGTGAAAACCGGTTGGTCCTCGTAGTAACGGGTGAAGACGTGTTTGAAAAAAGCCGTCTCCACCGCTGCCCCGAGACGGTCGGGCCGCTCCAACAGTTTCCGGCCGAGCAGCAGCACCGAACCGGGCAGCGCGGCGTCCGCCAGATAGATCTTCGGCTTTCCGCGCAGGATCTCCTTGCCGTAGCCGTGCGGGCGGAGCCGATAGATCAGGTGGGTGGATTCGAACAGATCGAGGAAGTTGTTCACCGAGGTCCGGTTCACGCCGTCCAGTTCGCGGGAAAGTGCGGCCACGTCCAGAATGCCGCCATCGTGGTAACACAGGTAGAGGAAAATCTTCTCCACCTCCAGCACCCGGCGCACGCCGTAGAGCGCGGTCATGTCGCGCTTCAACACCTTGTCCACGATGTCCTCGCGCAGCAGACGCTGGCAGCGCGTCAGGTCGGATACGCTGGCCGGTTCCGGGAATCCGCCGCGCAGGAGATAGTCATGGAAATGCGGAGTCAGCGCCTTCGCCTGGGCTGCCGTGCGGGCGAAGTCGCCGGGACTCCAGTCGAAACACTGTTTGAGTGACTTCACTACCGGCACCGGGCCGGGGTCGATCCCGCGTAGCTTGAGAAATTCAGCGAAGGAAAGCGTGGCCAGCGGCAACGTCTGCCAGCGCCCCACGCCCGATTCCGCCTGCGCGGCATGAAGCGGGCTGACCGAGCCGGTCACCACGATCCGCCGCCCGCGCTTGAAATCGACTTGGTGCTTCAGCCAAGTCTGCCAATCCGAGACATACTGGATTTCATCGAGAAACAGCCATTGCGGCTGTCCTGTGGCGGGAGGGAAAAGCTCTTCCCATGCGGCCAAGGTGCGCTCCAGCCCGGCGAGTTTTAAAATGGGGTGGTCGAAGGTGGCGTAGAGGATGTTCCCAGTGGGCGGGCCGTTTCCCACCAAGTTGCGGATCGCTTGGCGCAGTAAGGTGGTTTTACCGGTCTGGCGTGCTCCGCTCAGAACGAGCGCCCGGCGGGATTCCGTGTCGTCGATCCACGCCCGGATCGGCACGCTCGCGGATCGTTCCCAATCCGGCAGGTCGGATATAGGCAGTCCGGTCCACCAAGGATTGAACTCTTGGAGGACGGCGAAAAGTTCGGTTTTGGGTAGTTCCATGCTTAATTCGCCTGATTATGATCTTTATGAAGAGCTTAATCCAGTCGATTATGCTTTTTTACGAAAAAAACCATGTCGTCGCGGCGGCGATAGCTGCTGAATTTTCACAGAGAGGCGTGGCACTTGGAAGTCCGCTATCTGAGTTCGTGGGAGTGCCGATCATCTGGCACCTGTAAGCGAATTTCCGGTGGCGTATCAACGTGGCTGGCGACCGCCTTGTGGGTATTGCGAGACGCGACAACCCCAATCTGAAGAGGGTCGAAGGGCTTGTAATTGGACAAAACGTCCATTTCTCACTAATCGAGGAACTTCCCCGGATTCAGGATGCCGTTGGGATCGAGGGCGGCCTTAAGCGCGCTGAGGGTGGCGAAGCCCAGCGCATCGAGCTCGTCTCCGAACTTCACCAAAATCAGCCTCAACAACGCCCCACAAAACCGCACTGGATCTCCGAAAAGATAAAGTCTTCAGTTTAGTAGGGCTCGTCTAGCAAATGCTACATTTGAAATTCCTCCTGCCGTTGAACCTTAATGACCTGTAGTCGAACGCTTTTTTGATCAGGCTCCACCAATTCGCCAACGTCGCCGGGAGAAAGACCCAGAAGAGTTCGCGCCAATGTTTCGTGCTCGTTGATGAGCCCCTCTCCCATGTTAGTTCTCGACTCGACGATCAGGATGCTTTGGCGATCTGCCGGAGTGTCCACGAGGCAGTAGATAACTCGATCTCCTACTTCCACAAAGAGGTCCGCGCTTCCATC